>JAOULV010000352.1 GCA_029881835.1 Rhodospirillaceae bacterium | reverse complement strand
GATGCAAAAAAAGCAGGGGTTGATGGGCTTATTATTGTTGATTTGCCACCGGAAGAAGAATCCGAACTTTGCTTGCCCGCGCTTAATGTCGGAATTAACTTTATTTACCTAACCGCGCCAACAAGCAGCGATGAACGCTTGCCCGCGGTATTGCGCCACGCTTCTGGTTTTATTTATTACGTTTCCATCACGGGTATCACCGGCACAAAAAAGGCGGCCGTGGGCGATATTGAAAAATCAATCGCCCGTATTCGGGCGGGGTCCGACCTGCCCATAGCGGTCGGTTTTGGCATATCAACACCCCAAGACGTGGCCGATGTGGCCCGGGTGGCAGATGGCGTGGTCGTGGGCTCGGCCTTGGTAAAAACCATAGAAGCGGGCCTTGAAAATGATGGAAAAGCAGGGCCTAATCTGGTTAAAGACGTGCTATCATTGGCGGGCGAACTGGCTGCTGGCGTTCGTCGCTAAACATAAGCTTTTTAAAAAAGGTGTTAAATGAACTGGCTTAAAGATTTTGTTCGTCCCAAACTCAAAGAACTTGTCGGCGGGGGCAAAGAAACACCGGAAAACCTGTGGCACCAATGCCCATCATGCCAACAGATGATTTTTCATCGCGATCTTGAAACCAATATCCATGTTTGCCAGCATTGTGGCCATCACTTGCGTATCGGGGTGAAAAAGCGCCTTGAGCTGTTGTTCGATAATGGCGAATACCAAACGGTTGAATTAAAAACCCAAGTCCAAGATCCGCTAAAATTCAAAGACAAGAAAAAATATACCGACCGCCTGAAAGAATACCAAAACAAAACCGGCGAAAAAGATGCATTGGTAATCGCCCACGGAAAAATGGGCGGGATGAAGGTTGTTATTGCCGCGTTTAATTTTGATTTTATGGGCGGTTCAATGGGTATTGCCGTGGGCGAAGGTATTGTAACCGCAGCCCGCCTTGCCCAGGTGCAAGATGCCGCCCTTATTATTGTTCCGTCATCTGGCGGGGCGCGCATGCAAGAAGGCGCACTTTCATTGATGCAGTTGCCGCGTACCACAATCGCGATTGAAGAAGTAAAAGAACAAGGTTTGCCCTACATTGTTTTGTTGACCGACCCTACCACCGGTGGAGTATCGGCATCGTTTGCCATGTTAGGCGATATTCAAATCGCCGAACCCGGCTGCATTATCGGTTTTGCCGGCAGACGGGTGATTGAGCAAACTATCCGCGAAGAATTGCCGGCAGATTTTCAAAAAGCAGAATATCTTTTGGAACACGGCATGATTGATATGGTCGTACCGCGGGCAGAGCTGGCGGAAACAATTTCGCGGATAATATCGCTGTTGCGCAATACCGGACGCACCGGTGACGTTATAAAAATAAAAAAGGGCGATAAAAAACAAGACAAAAAACAAAGCGCGGTGGCACCGATACCCCACGGTGCACGGCCGGTGGAAAGCAAGCCGCCGGTTGTCGATTAAGCGCCAATAACAAAAACTGTTTTTCAAAAAATGCACAACAATGATGCGATCCTTAGTCGACTGCTGAGCCTTCACCCTAAGCTGATTGACCTTAGTCTTGAGCGCATGGAACGGCTTTTGGCCGCGCTGGGTAACCCGGAAAAAAAATTGCCCCCCGTTGTGCACGTTGCCGGCACCAATGGCAAAGGTTCAACGGTTGCTTTTTTGAAAGCATTTTTAGAAGCCGCCGGATACCGGGTAAATGTTTATACATCGCCACATTTGGTCAATTTTAATGAACGTATTTATTTAGGCGGGCAATATATAAGCGATGATGAACTGCAAGCGGTATTGGAAGAATGCGAACGGGTAAATGCCGGCCAACCAATAACATTTTTTGAAATTACCACGGCCGCCGCATTTTTAGCGTTTGTAAAAAACCCGGCTGATATTGTTTTGTTGGAAACCGGCTTGGGCGGCAGGTTGGATGCGACCAACGTTATT
>JAOULV010000052.1 GCA_029881835.1 Rhodospirillaceae bacterium | reverse complement strand
GCCTCGGACACCGATTCACCCAATGCTGGAACTTTTATTTCGGTAGCCATTGTTTATTGCTCCTTAAACTTTGCCTTAAAAATTGGGCCTAATAAATAGGCCGCGTGTGCGGTTGGATTATGCTCGCGAGCTCGCCTTCAAGTGCTTGATCAATAATCCAATTTTGTTCTTCGACATGACGTTTGTGCAAACCGGTGGCGGGCGATGCCGCGCCCCGACGCCCGACATAAACAGGGCTTAAATGATCCTTGTTTAGTTCGCGCATTATTGTTTCTATGCGTTGTGATACAAAGAACCATGCGCCCATGTTGGCTGGTTCTTCCTGTGCCCAGACAACTTCGGCATGGGGGTAGCGCGATAGTTGCTGCAAAATACCCTTCCACGGAAACGGATAAATCTGTTCAAGGCGAACAATCGCCACATCATTTATTTCGCGTTTGCGTCTTTCTTCAAGTAGGTCGTAATAAACCTTGCCCGAGCAAATAATCACCCGGCGAACTTTTTTATCCAACACTAGGCGATCGTGTTCGGGTAGCACCCGATGGAACCTGGTTTCCGGGCCCATTTCACCCAAATTGGAAACGCACAGTTTGTGCCTGAGCAGCGATTTTGGCGCCATTACAATCAACGGTTTTCTGAAGTTGCGGCATATTTGGCGGCGCAGCACATGAAAATATTGCGCCGGTGTCGTCAGGTTGACCACCTGGATGTTGTCTTCGGCGCAAAGCTGTAAGTACCGCTCCATCCGGGCGGATGAATGTTCTGGGCCTTGGCCTTCAAAACCGTGTGGCAACAACATGACCAGCCCTGAAAAACGCAACCATTTGGTTTCGCCGCTAACCACGAATTGATCAATAATTACCTGTGCGCCATTGGCAAAATCACCGAATTGCGCTTCCCAAATTGTTAGACGTTCGGGTTCGGCATTTGAATAACCATATTCAAACCCAAGAACCCCTGCTTCCGACAAGGGGCTGTCGATTACTTCAAGCTCGCGCTGATCGCCGGGGCGAATGTTGTTGATGGGGACGTAGCGTTCTTCGTTGGTTTGATCAACCAACACCGCATGGCGCTGGGAAAAAGTACCGCGACCGGAATCCTGACCCGATAGCCTGACCCCGCCGCGTTCAATACATAGGCTGCCAAACGCCAAGGCTTCGGCGGTGGCCCAGTCCACCCCTTCGTGGGTTTCTATCATTTTGCGTTTGTTTTTAAGTTGGCGCAGAATTTTTGGGTTTATGTCAAAATTAGCCGGCGGTTCGGAAATTGCGTTGCCTATTTCTTCTAATATTTCCATCGGCAACGAGGTATCGTCATCGCTTAATTCTTCTTCACCACTAAGGCGGTTTAGACCTTTCCATTTTCCTTCAAGCCAATCTGCCTTGTTAGGGCGATAATTTTCCGATGCCTTTAATTCTTTTTCCAAATGTTCATTAAACGCCGATAGCATTTTTTCAACGTCGGGTGCGCTTATCACGCCTTCGTTGATAAGTTTTTGCGCGTAAATTTCACGGGTGGTCGGATGACCGGCAATGGTTTTGTACATTATCGGGTTAGTAAACATCGGTTCATCGGCTTCGTTATGGCCGTGGCGGCGATAACAAAACAAATCTATAACCACATCGCGTTTAAATTCTTGTCTGAATTCGGTGGCAAGACGCGCGACGTGGACCACCGCTTCGGGGTCATCGCCATTAACATGAAAAATCGGGGTCTGGGTCATTTTGGCAACGTCAGAGGGATACGGGCTTGAACGCGAATAGCTTGGCGCGGTGGTAAAACCGATTTGGTTATTAACGATAAGATGGATGGTGCCGCCGGTGCGATAGCCCTTTAAATGGGCCAAATCCAGCGTTTCCGGCACTAGCCCTTGTCCGGCAAAAGCGGCATCGCCATGCATTAACAAGCCCATTACTTGATCGCGTTCAAAATTTCCCCGTTGGCGTTGCTTGGCGCGAACCTTGCCCAACACCACGGTATTTACCGCCTCCAAGTGTGAGGGGTTGGCAGTTAATGACAGGTGCACCGTATTGCCGTCAAATACCCGGTCGGCAGAAGTACCAAGATGATATTTAACATCACCCGAACCTTCGACATCTTCGGGGTTGGCGGATCCGCCTTTAAATTCTGAAAATATTGCCTGATAGGGTTTGCGCATTACGTTGGCCAGCACATTAAGCCGGCCCCGATGCGGCATACCGATAACGATTTCTTTTAGGCCCAATTGTCCGCCGCGCTTGATAATTTGCTCTAATGCGGGAACCGCAGATTCACCGCCATCCAAACCAAAGCGTTTGGTGCCGGTGTATTTAACATTAAGAAATTTTTCAAACCCTTCGCTTTCGACCAAGCGTTCTAAAATTGCGCGCTTGCCCTTGATGGTAAAATCGGTCTGGTTGCGCACCCCTTCAATCCGGCGCTGGATCCATGCTTTTACTTCGGGTTCTTGGATGTGCATAAATTCAACACCAATGGAGCCGCAATAGGTGTCTTTCAAAATAGCTAAAATTTCACGCAGGCTGGCAACTTCAAGCCCTAATACGTGGTCAATAAATATGGGGCGATCCATGTCGGCATCGCTAAAGCCATAATGATGTGGTGAAAGTTCAGGGTGTTCGGTCTGACCTTCAAGTCCAAGGGGGTCAAACCTGGCAATCAAATGACCGCGAACCCGATAAGCACGAATAAGCATTAGTGCGCGAATGGTATCTTTGGTGGCGCGACGGATTGAATCAGTGCTCGGCACTGCGCCCGATTGCATGGCCACATCGGTGGGGTGCTGAGAGACACAATCGGTGTCCGGTATTGCCCATTCATCTTGTCCGTTTGCGCCGTTGGCAAATTTGCCGATAACCCCAGAATCAGACGGCGCCCAGGTTGCCCCCCTTAGTTCGTTTAAAACGGCCTTGCTGTCGCTATCTAGGGTGGAAAACCATTCAGCCCAGCGGGTATCAACGCTAGACGCGTTTTCAAGATAACGGGCATAAAGCTCCGCTACGTAAAGGGCGTTGTTGCCGCTAAGGAAATTATCAGATGATGTTGTCATGGGTTATACAAGAAAATATTGGGTTACAGCCCCGCCATTTCCACCTTTTGTTTATTTTAAACGCCCCATTGAGCAACGGTATTGAGCACCATTTTTACGGTGTCTTAAAGCTTTTTTTATTTATTTTGCAGTTTTTCCAGCATTGTCTGCCCGATTGTAGCTGGCGATGAGGCCACGGCTATGCCGGCAGATTTTAGCGCCTCTATCTTGTCGCCCGCAGTTCCCTTGCCGCCCGATATAATGGCACCGGCATGGCCCATGCGCCTGCCCGGTGGTGCGGTGACGCCGGCGATGAAGCCTGCAACCGGTTTTTTGGTCTTGGATTTTTTGAGAAACTCAGCCGCTTCTTCCTCGGCGGTGCCGCCAATTTCGCCAATCATGATAATTGCTTCGGTTTCAGGATCGCCCAAAAACATATCCAGACAATCAACAAAATTGGTGCCGTTGACAGGGTCCCCGCCAATACCGATACACGTGGTCTGGCCAAGGCCGGTAACAGTGGTTTGTGCCACCGCTTCATACGTTAATGTACCAGAGCGCGATACGATGCCAACCTTGCCACGGGTATGAATGTGGCCCGGCATGATGCCAATTTTACATTCCCCCGGTGTGATGACGCCGGGGCAATTAGGCCCGATAAGCCGGGTATTTGATCCTTCAAGTGCGCGCTTTACCCGAACCATATCAAGCACCGGAATGCCTTCGGTTATGCAGACCACAAGTTCTATTTCGGCGGCTATGGCTTCAAGTATGGCATCGGCCGCAAACGGTGGTGGTACGTATATAACGCTGGCGTCCGCTTTGGTTTTTTCCACCGCTTGAGCCACGGTATCAAAAACCGGCAGGTCAAGATGGGATGAACCGCCCTTGCCCGGCGTAACACCGCCAACCATTTTGGTGCCATAAGCGATAGCCTGTTCGGAATGAAAGGTCCCTTGCGCCCCGGTAAAGCCCTGACAGATTACCTTGGTGTTTTTATCAACCAAAACAGCCATTATTTCCCTGCCTCCTTTACCGCCTGCACAATTTTTTCGGCGGCATCACCCAGATCATCGGCTGATACTATAGGCAGGCCGGATTCGGCCAATATTTTCTTGCCCAAATCAACATTGGTGCCTTCTAGCCTTACTACCAATGGCACGTTCAGGCTTACCTCTTTGGCCGCCGCCACAACGCCATCGGCAATAACATCGCAACGCATTATGCCGCCAAATATGTTGACCAAAATGCCTTTGACGTTGGGGTCGGACAAAATAAGTTTGAAAGCGGTCGTGACCCGTTCTTTGGTGGCCCCGCCACCAACATCAAGGAAGTTTGCCGGATCGCCGCCATTGAGTTTGATTATATCCATGGTCGCCATAGCAAGGCCCGCGCCGTTCACCATGCAACCAATGTTACCATCGAGCTTGATATAATTAAGGTCATGTTTTTGCGCTTCAAGCTCTGAGGGGTCTTCTTCGTCTTCGTCGCGCAGTTCTGACACATCTTTTTGCCGAAATAGCGCGTTATCATCAAAATTCATTTTGGCGTCCAGCGCCATAACCTCACCCGCGCCCGTTACGACCAACGGGTTTATTTCAACCAATGATGCATCAAGCGCGTTGAACGCTTTATAAAGACCCATAATAAGCTTTACCGCCGAGCCAACCTGTTTGCCCTCTAGGCCAAGGCCGAAAGCAATATTACGGGCGTGGAAAGCCTGAATTCCGGTGGCCGGATCAATTGCCTCCATAATAATTTTTTCTGGGGTTTTGGCTGCTACTTCTTCAATATCCATACCGCCTTCGGTGGATGCCATAATGGTTAGGCGTGAAGACGCGCGATCAATCAACATTGATAGATAAAGCTCGCGCGCGATGTCGCAGCCTTCTTCGATGTAGACCCGCTTGACCTCTTTGCCTGCCGGGCCGGTTTGATGGGTTATTAATTGCATTCCCAGCATTTGGTTGGCCGTATCAAGCACGTCGTCAACGGATTTAACAACCTTAACGCCGCCGCCTTTGCCTCGGCCGCCGGCGTGTATTTGTGCTTTGACGACCAATATTGGGTCGCCTTGCATATCTTTTGCTAGATTTTTGGCTATTTGCGCGGCCTCCGGGGCGGTGTATGCAACACCACCCCGGGGCACGGCAACCCCGAATCCAGCCAAGAGTGACTTGGCTTGGTATTCATGGATATTCATGCGGCTTCTCTCCTATTAGAGGAGGCGAAACGCATCCTCGTACTACTATTTCTTTTTAGCAGTTTTACGCTTAGCAGTTTTCCGTTTAGCGGTTTTACGCTTAGCGGTCTTCTTCTTAGCGGTTTTACGCTTAGCGGTCTTCTTCTTAGCGGTTTTACGCTTAGCAGTTTTCCGTTTAGCGGTCTTCTTCTTAGCGGTTTTACGCTTAGCGGTTTTTTTCTTCGCGGTTTTCCGCTTAGCTGTTTTCCGCTTAGCTGTTTTTTTCTTCGCTACTTTCCGCTTCGCGGCTTTTTTAACTGTCTTGCGCTTAGCGGTTTTCTTCTTAGCTGTCTTCTTCTTTGCTCTTTTAACCATAGTCTTCTCCATTTAAATGGCCGGAACCCCCCCTTGAGAAAGATTACCTACCTTTACCCTTCTCAATTTTCCGAATTGTGGATATAAGGCTCCGAACCGCGCTGACCGACTTATTAAAGGCGGCCCGCTCCTGAGCGTCGAGTTTAATCTCGACCACTCGCTCAACCCCGCGGGCGCCGATAACTACCGGAACACCCACGTACACCTCCCTCACGGCATATTCCCCTTTGAGGTATGCCGCACATGGTAATACACGTTTTTTATCTTTGAGGTAGGACTCCGCCATCTGTATAGCGGCGGCTGCCGGTGCATAAAAAGCCGAACCTGTTTTCAAAAGTCCGACTATTTCTGCACCGCCATCACGGGTTCTCTGGACTATTTCGTTGATGCGTTTTTTTGTCGTCCACTTCATCTTTATAAGATCCGGTAGCGGAATACCGGCAACAGTGGAGTAACGCACCAACGGAACCATGGTATCGCCATGGCCGCCCAGGACAAATGCTGTGACATCTTCAATCGAGACGTCGAATTCTTCTGCAAGAAAATATCTAAAACGCGCCGAATCCAGAACACCGGCCATGCCCACAACCATATTGTGCGGCAGCCCGGACGCTTCGCGCAACGCCCAAACCATTGCATCCAATGGATTGGTCACGCATATAACGAATGCCTTGGGGGCGTACTTTTTAATACCGGCACCAACCGATTTCATTACGCCCACGTTTACGGCTAAAAGATCATCGCGGCTCATACCGGGTTTGCGCGGTATGCCTGCGGTCACGATTACCACATCTGCGCCTTTTATTGCGGCGTAGCTTTTGGCACCGAGGAGATTGGAATCGAAGCCACCAATGGGTGACGACTGGGCAATATCCAGTGCTTTTCCTTTTGGCATGCTGTCATCAATATCAAACAGCACTATGTCGCCTAGGTCTTTGAGGCCGGCTATCAGCGCAAGTGTGCCACCAATATTGCCCGAGCCTATCAAGGCGATCTTATTGCGAGCCATGGAAGTTCTTCCTTCCTTTTAAATCCGATTTTAAATCCGCTTCTTCGGATTAAAAATTAAATCTGGATTTTTCGTAACAAGTCATCATCAAATTAAAAAACAAAAATACAAAAACAATTATTCAAAAAATCATCAAAACAAAACTATCAAGACGACACTAACCGAATCGAATCGATATTCGCATAAAACACGAATCGCATATTTTTACCCTGATTTTACCATTTCGGCAAGTTACTTACGCAATTTTCTAGAAAAAACGATTCATTTTCTTATTTTCGACTCTCGTGGTCCATTTCTATGTAGGACTCCGATTGCATCTCTACAAGCCTTGATGATGTTCTTTCAAATTCAAATGCGCCCTCGCCATCGGAATAAAGTTCGTTGGGTTCGCCATCTGCAGAACAAATAAATTTCACGTGGCCTTCGTATAATGCATCGATGAGAGTAATAAATCGGCGCGCAACATCTTTCATTTCGCCGTTCATGCGCGGAATTCCCGACATAATTAATGTATGATAACGCCTTGATATTTCTATATAATCTGCCGCACCTAAGGGACGTCCGCAAATATCTGCAAAGCTAACCATCGCCACACCTTCAACCGCTTTTGGAATTTCCACCTTCCTTCCTTGCACCGTGATCACGGCTTGGTGAGCTTGGTGCCCATGCGTTAACCTTTCAAAAGCGGCTTCCAGTTTTTTTTGCGCCGCCTCGTCATTCGGGGTCATATAAACGTCAATGGCGCGCATATGCTCTAAGCGATAGTCAATTGGGCCATCCAGCGCCAATAAATCCATTTTAGATTCAATTAACATAATAAATGGGATAAATTGTTCCCTTTGCAGACCGTCTTTATATAGGTCCCGGGGTGGGCGATTAGAGGTTGCGACCACCACCACACCGTTTTTAAATAACCCCTCAAACAAACGCCCGACTATCATCGCGTCCGTAATATCTGTGATTTGCAGCTCATCAAGACATAATAAATTGGCACCTTTTGCTATGGCGTCTGCCACCGAATTTATAGGGTCGGCGACCTTTATTTCGGCGGCGCGAAAGCCCGCCATACGGGTGTGAACTTCCTGCATAAAGGCGTGAAAATGAACCCTACGCTTGTTTTCAAGGGGGGCCTGTTCAAAAAACAAATCCATCAGCATGGACTTACCGCGCCCCACGCCGCCGTAAAAATAAAGCCCTTGTGGTGCGTTTTCTCGCCTACGCGCAATGCCAAAACGTTCTCGCCAGCCTTGTTCGCCCGTAAGCG
>JAOULV010000051.1 GCA_029881835.1 Rhodospirillaceae bacterium | reverse complement strand
CCTTAATCGCCCTTTATGAGCACACCATATTTGTGCAAAGCGTTGTTTGGAACATCAACCCATTTGACCAATGGGGTGTTGAGTTTGGCAAGCAATTGGCTGGGCGTGTTTTATCTGAGCTCGGCGGAGCAAGCCCTGCCACTTCTCATGATTGCTCTACCAACGGACTTATTAATTACATACGGAAGTTGCGCTCATAGGCCTTGGTTGTGTTGTCAGGGCTAGGTTGTGTTGGTGCTTAGATTATCACTAATTACGTTATGGTGCCTAAATAATTTATAAATACCACATAATTTACCGTCATTAGCGTCTTGAGCGGCACAATTATCCAGAAAATAGTAGACCTGAGAGATTGTTTCGCTAATATGCCTGTTTGCGCTTCGCCTTGGCCTGAAGGGATAAAAGACCGGTCCCTATTTCATGTCTTATATCGATTAATTTTTTATGGCACCGCTTAAATAAAATTGCGCGGTAGCTAGCTTTATATGGGTATTCAATGCAGCTTAGAAACTGGCAACAAAAAGTAATTGATAGTTTTCCGTCAACGATCAGCAAATATAAGAAATTTATTTTAAAAGCCCCAACCGGTGCGGGTAAAACCGTGCTTGCGAGCGAGATAATAGAGCGGTTCTATAAGGATAAAAAAATTATTGTCCTTTGCCACCGCCTAGTTCTGCTGGAACAGCTTGAACGCGCTTTGGGTAAAAAACACAAAGTACGCAAATTGGTTGCCTCAGACACCGGGCACGCTTTTGACGGCTATGATATTTTGCTTTCAACCAACATGCGGGCAAAAGAAATGTTGGCAGATGCCATATCCAAGGCCGATCTTATAATTGTTGATGAGGCCCACCGTGTTTCACCCAACGGCGTTGCCTATAAACGAATAATTGATAACTTTAACGAAAACGCAAAACCGGATGCCCATTTTATTGGTCTGACGGCATCGCCCGAACGCAGCACAAATGACCAGCGCGATCAGCTAAACCTGGCTTTTGATGCCATAATTGATTGCGCCAATATCAAAGACCTAATAGCAGAGGGCGTTTTGGTGCAGCCAATTTATCGCCCGCATTTTGTTCACGATCTGGACTTAGAAAGCATAGATACCAGCTCGGGCGATTTTCCCGTTACCAAGCTTGCCCCGGCAATTATTAAATCATCAATGATTGACTATGCGTTGTGGAGCTACAACGAAGAGCGTTTAAAAGTTAAGGGAAAACCAATTTCAGCTTGGTTTTGCGCTGACATCAGCGTTGCCGAGGCAACGCTGGAAAAAATTAAACAGTTTGATATCAAAGCCGCCATTATTACTGCCGGAACGCCAATAAAAGAACGAATGGAGCTTTTGGCGATGCACGAAGAAGGCAAAGTCGAAGCCATGGTTTCGGTTGGGGTGTTGGCCGAAGGTTGGGACAATCCGCATTGCAATATAATTGTTCACCTTAGGCCCACTTTGTCCAAAGTGCTATGGGGCCAATCGGTTGGTCGTGGTTTGCGCGCCGCACCAAACAAAGAACAATGTGTTGTGATTGATGTTAGTTCTAACTGGAGCACATTTGGCCCGGTTGAAAACCTGCAATGGAGCCTGTGGAGCAATAGGCGCTCCAACATGCAATTTATGAACAGGTTTAACTGGATCGGGCAACAGCATGATGATGAAAACAACAGCGAAACATATTTGCTTTGTAAAAATGAATTAGCCAACAAAACCAGATGTTCACACATTTACAGGAAAGGTGCCCATGAAGACGATACCTGCCCAGTATGCGGAACCTACGCCGCAACCGATATATACAAAGAGCAAAAACTTGATAGCTCGTTAAATGAAAGCGGCCTGCACCATCTATTCTTTGATCGGGTACCAAAGGTATTTGATGAAATGAACCTATCTGTTTGGGAAAGCCTTGGTAATATGGCATGGAAATCAGCCACCGAAAAAGAAAAGGTATTCCTTTCGTTTTGCATGGCATTTGCGGAAGTATCGGGCGAGGAAACCCAGTCCGAAACCGGCTATTGGGATGCGGCCTTGGCGGCAGAAGCAAGCATTCGCACCTATTTAGTTAAAAATAGCTTCTCGATAAAAAAACAAGACGATTTTGAGCTTTCTTTAATTGCCGATGGCATGCTTGCGGGCAAACAGATAAGAACCCTTCAGGCACATTATGGTATTTCACTTTGCGGTACCGCATTTCAAACGCACACCCCTGCCGAAAGTGAGCGTAAATACCAAAAGGCAATTAAAATTGCCGAAAGGCTCGCCATACTTGGCTGTTCAGCCCAAGATAATCTGCCCTATTTCAAGGCATCGGAACTAACGGTCCGGTGACATGAAAAAATGTCGGCGCTAATGCTGGTAAAAATAATAAACCATTGAAATTATTTTACTAATCATTAAATACCACTTATAAATAAGGGACTTTTCTTAAAATATAAAATTGCTATTATGGCTTGCCCACGCATTGGGAAAACATTTAATTAAAAGAAGAAAATGACAAACACACCACAAAATCCAGCAGAATATTTTTTCGGAATTATGGTTCTAAATAAGGACGGAAAATGGAAAGCCCACAGCAAGGTGGACGGCGGTGCTTTCGGTAGCGCCCTTATCAAGGCCGAAGAAGTTGACGCCCTGCCTGAATTTGATGGGGTAAAGGTCATGAAAATTCCGGTCAATACGGCTTCCGGCATAGAGCCCAAAGAGGTATGGATTAGCCCGCGTTTTGAGGCCCGGGCAAAAGCCGCAGCCGACGCCAAGGTCCGTCAAGGCATGAAACAGACCCAAGAACACCTTGAAGCCGCCCGGCGCGAACGATTCAAGAAATAAATCCTTTTAATTTGGGCAATTAAATCTATATCCTTAGATGCACGTATTGGTGTCTATGGATGATATTTTTGCCCGTTTTAATTTTTTGGGCGAAAAATCAGGAAAATTCTTGTGCTGAGGTATTATGAGGTCAGGTCAACGCAACCAGAAACAAAGCTTGAATATATCAAAAACATTTTTTGCACTATTGGCAATTATGGCGCTGGCAAGTGCGCCGGTATTTGCCCATGCCCAAGTAGCCAAATCACCATCAAGCCTCAATGCATTGGTTTTCGAATCAACCCAGCTTAGCCCGGCTGGCGAGGCCAGCAAAATGCGCAATATCATCTTGAAAGATTTTGACGCTGCAGTCGAATTTCGCCCAAACGATAATCAATTTCGGGCGCAATTAAATGGCGTTGGATTGCTAGGCGGCATGCACAGTGATTTTGTTGAATTAGGAAAGTCAAAATCGCTTTATGATGTTGGTGCCATATTAACGAAGCTTGAAAAACGTGAATTTTCAAAATCTTTAAGTAACCTTGGTGGCGTTGCGGGTGGTCAGCAAAACTATATTCCATGGATGCAGGCCACATACATAATGGCCGCCAATCGCAAGGCGCTTGAATTTTTGCCCCGTGGGGCTGATTTGAACCGTCTTAGCTATGAACAATTAATTGAATGGGGTGCTGAAATAAAATCAGCCACCGGCAAAGAAATGATAGGCTTGCCAGTGGGGGCAAACGGTTTGCTTCATCGTTTTATTCAGGGGTATTTATTGCCGGCCTATACTGGCGGCACGGTTCGCGGGTTCAATTCAAACGAAGCGCGCGAAATGTGGAAAATGCTCAGGCGCCTGTGGCAGCAAACCAACCCAAAATCAACCGATTACAGTGAAATGGGCCAGGCATTGCTTAATGGTGATGCCTGGATTGTGTGGGATCATACCGCGCGCTTAAAAGATGCATTTAGCGAACACCCCGGTGATTTTATAGCTTTTCCCGCACCTTCGGGGCCAAAGGGCAGGGCGTTTATGGCCGTTCTGGCTGGCCTTGCCATACCAAAAAACACCACAGATTTCGCCACCGCTGAACGCTTGATTGAATACCTGAGTAGACCTGAAGTACAACTTACCACCTTACAAGAGGTTGGGTTTTTCCCAGTGGTGGAACTTAAAGAACTGGCAGACGGCTTTGCTAAAAAAAATCCGGGCTTGTCATTATTGCAATATGCGGTTTCAAGCCAGTCTAGCGCAACTGATGCCTTGCCGGTTCTGTTGCCGATTGGCCTTGGCGACAAGGGTGGTGAATTTAATACCGTATACCGTTTGACGTTTTCACAAATTGTCTTGCGTGGCAATGATATAGACGAAGTGCTGGGTAAGCAAAGTAAGCGTCTTGAACAAATAATATCTTTACAAAACACCCCTTGCTGGCAACCGGATGCGCCAAGTGATGGGCCGTGCCCAATAGAATAAATAAATACATAAAATAAATGCCATCAAACTGGCGCAGTTAGGAAAAATTGTGAATTTTCGTCGCTTTCATTTTGTAATATTCATTTATGTAGTGTTCATTATGGTCGCCGTTTTGGGTGGCGCCTATGTGACCAATGCGTTTAGGGGCATTCAAGAAAATGTAGCATCCGAAACCCTGTCTCGTCACGAGGGCCTAACACGAACAAATGCCGCAATCGCAAGACTGTTAGAAAAAATCAAGGTTACATCCGTTTCTCCTACTGCTGGAAACACAGATGCGTTGCGTCTTGAGCTTGATATAGCCATTTCCGTTTTAAATTCGGCTAGTTTTGATATTAGCGATAAAAATGTATTGGCAATAAAATCCGAACTTCTGCGAACGCTCAATTCAATTGAAGATCTGTTAAATGCACCAAGGCCGTTCAATGTTGAAAATGCCAAGTATTTGGCCCAGCGCCTTTCTTATACCGGCAAGGATTTAGAAAGCGCTTATCTTTTGACCAATAACAAAGTGGTAACGCTTTTAAAAGATCAATCGGTTGCGTTGGGCAATATAAAAACCAGCACAATAATGCTTTTGGGGCTGCTTCTTTTTTCCGCAACCTTGATGGTTTTAATGATTTATTTTGTGCGCAGATCAAATGTTGAACGTGAAAAAAGCACTGATAGATTTCGTTCGATGATCGAAAGTGCCGGCGATGCAATTTACATTCATGACCGTTATGGCAAAATTTTTGACGTAAACCAGGTTGCTTGCGATCAGACCGGTTATTCCCGCGATGAATTGTTAAATCTAAACGTTGCCCAGCTTGATACGGGAATAGATTTTGAAAACTTGCGCGAAACCTGGGACATGGGCGAGGCCAACCCCGACGAATACCCCATAACACTAGAAAGCGCACACAGGCGTAAAGATGAAACAATTTTTCCTATAGAAGTTCGCGTAAGCTTGCTTCCGGCGGAAAATGGCCATCTGTTCGTTGCCGTGGTTCGCGACACCAGCGAACGACAAAAAACCGAACGCGAGCTTGAATTTCAAAAAGCGGCACTGGATGAACACGCCATCGTTTCGATTGCCGATGTTAGGGGTGACATAATTTATGTTAACGATAAATTCTGTGAAATAAGCGGATACCGACGCGAAGAACTGATGGGCAATAACCACCGTATTGTAAAAAGTGACTATCATTCGCCCCAGTTTTATAAAAAAATGTGGGAAACAATTTCCAGCGGCAAGCCGTGGCGCGGTGAAATAAAAAACCTTAAAAAAGGTGGTGGTTTTTACTGGGTTGATGCGACAATTGTTCCTTTCTTAAATGAAAAGGGAAAGCCGTTCCAGTACGTTGCCATTCGCACCGATATTACCGAACGGGTCAACGCCAAAGAAGACGCCGAAACCGCCAACCGGGCAAAGTCAGAATTTCTTTCATCCATGAGCCACGAATTGCGCACCCCGTTAAACGCAATTGTCGGCTTTAGCCAGCTATTGGAAACCGACCCGGATAATCCGTTGTCTGAAGACCAGCTTGAATCGGTTGGGCAGATACAAAAAGGCGGCGAGCACCTGTTATCGCTTATTAATGAAATACTTGATTTGGCAAAAATTGAATCCGGCAGGCTTGGCATATCAATGGAAGATGTGGTTCCGCACGATGTGGTGCAATCGTGCCTTAATATGGCGCGTGAACTTGCCAAGAAAAATAATATTCAGGTCATTGATAATTGCCTGGAACAGATGACAGCTGACAACCCATGTTCGGTTCGGGTTGATCAAAACCGTTTGCGCCAAGTGTTGCTTAACCTTTTGTCTAATGCGGTTAAATATAACCGCCCGGGCGGAAAGGTTACATTGGCTTGTAAAAAAGTTAGCGATAATAGCATGCGCTTTATCGTTAGCGATACCGGTGTCGGTATACCCAAACATGCGCAAAGTGAATTATTTGTTCCTTTCCACCGCCTGAATGCGGAAAACACCGCGATTGAGGGAACCGGAATTGGTCTTACCATTACCAGAAAACTGGTCGAATTAATGGACGGTAAAATTGGCTTTACCAGCACCGAAGGCAAAGGGTCTGAATTTTGGGTTGAGTTTGCATTAGCGGGCACAGTTAATATTGATAAAACAGAAACGATTGATGTTACCCAGCCAAGCAACATAGAGCTACATTCAGGCGAAACAACCGCCACGGTTCTTTATATCGAAGACAACCCCGCCAACCTTAAGTTGATGGAAAAGGTATTCAGGCGGCTATCAAATGTTCGCATGATTTCTGCGCATAACGCCGAAATCGGTCTTGTGATGGCGGAAAAAGAACAACCAAACCTTATCTTGATGGACATAAACCTGCCCGGCATGGACGGGGTAGAAGCGTTTGAGCAGATAAAAAAATCAGAAACAATGCGCCACATTCCGGTTATTGCCGTTTCCGCCAACGCAATGCCCCATGACATAGAGCGCGCAATGCATATTGGCTTTAAAGCATATATAACCAAGCCATTTAAGGTAGAAGAAATTTTAACCGCTGTATCATCGCAACTGTCATAGGGCTTAAAGCGCGCCTTGCCTTAACCGCTCACACAACAATTTTTTCCAGATATTTTGGGATGTGACATTTCCAGCCCAAATCATTTTTTATGCGTGCGGCCAGCGCGCTTGATGCATCTTCTTCGCCGTGGTTTATAAAGGTAATTTTCGGTGGGCTATCAAATGTTTTTAACCAGCGAATTATTCCATTTTCATCGGCGTGGGCAGAAAGCATATCAAGATTTAGTATCTGGGCGCGAACCGCAATGTTGCGCCCATGAATTTTTACCGATTTTGCCCCTGCCAATATTTTATCACCGCGGGTTCCTTTGGCCTGATAGCCGGCAAACATTATGGTGTTGCGTTCATCATCAATGTAATGTTTCAAGTGATGCAATATCCGCCCACCGGTAGCCATGCCGCTGGCGGAAATAATTACTTTCGGCATGCGGTTTGTATTTAATGCTTTTGATTCTTCGGCGCTGTGCACGTATTTTGCCACCGCGCATACTCTTTTGGCCTCATCCTCGCTCAAATGATGTAGCTCGCTATTGCGACGGAATAATTCGCTGGCATCAATCGCCATCGGGCTATCAAGAAAAACCGGAATATCGGGAATCTTTTTTTCGTCTTTTAATTTCATCAAATAATACATAAGCAACTGCGCCCGCCCGACCGCAAACGAAGGTATTATTATGCTTCCGCCCCGTTTGCTGGTGGTGTTTATAATCTCGGCCATTATATCTTCGGCAGATATACCATTGTGGTTGCGCCCGCCGTAGGTTGATTCAACCACCAATACATCAACCCTGCCGCCGGGATATGGGCTGACCATCACCGGGTCATCAAAGCGACCAATATCACCGGAAAAAAGCATATTTTTCTTGGTGTTTTTTTCGTCAGTAATTTCAACAAACACGCTTGCCGCACCCAAAATATGCCCGGCCGGGCGAAAGCCGATTTTTATATTGGGCAATATGTTTTCATATGTATGCATTTGCCAAGGACGCAAATGCTCAAGGCTTTTTCTTGCATCTTCTTCCGTGTACAG
>JAOULV010000351.1 GCA_029881835.1 Rhodospirillaceae bacterium | reverse complement strand
CCTGCAGATACAGGAAAAAATGACCGCACAAATAGCGGGCGCCATTAACGATGTTCTGCAACCCGATGGGGTTGCCGTAATAATCGAAGCCGCCCACCAATGCATGACGTGCAGGGGCGTACACAAACCGGGCGTAACCATGGTTACGTCAAAAATGTTAGGCGCATTTAGGGAAAATCAGGCAACCCGGCGTGAATTTCTTTCAATGGTCGGGGGGCCATCTTCAACCGCCCACGAGCTGGTATAGCCCCACCTCCAGCCATTTATTGCAAATAATGTCTTGTTTTGGCTGCCTAAAGGGCTGGCAGTAATAATTTATAATTGGTGCGCTTTAGAAGAAAAATTTAACCTGTTAGGGCGACAATTCGCCTGTTGATTATTGTGGTGGGGATATATACTCGCCCCGTTTTATTTGTGTGGGGAAATATTTAGGTTGATGGATTTCCGTCCAGTTTTGCTTATCGTCGGCGCGCTTCTTGCGGTGCTGGCATTTGCCATGTGCATACCGGCAATTGTTGATGCCGCGGCCGGCAACCCCGACTGGCAGGTATTTGCGGTTTCGGCCGGGCTGACGCTTTTTGTCGGTGTTTCGCTAACCCTTACTACGTCATCGGGCAAGGTCGAAATGAACGTTCGTCAGGCATTTGCCATGACCACGTTTGCATGGCTGGCGTTGACCATATTTGCTTCATTGCCGTTTATGTTTTCTGAATTAGAATTATCATTTACCGATGCATTTTTTGAATCCATGAGCGGCATAACCACAACCGGTTCCACCGTGATTATCGGTCTTGATACCGCCCCGCCGGGTATTTTGCTGTGGCGCGGAATCTTACAGTGGCTTGGCGGTTTGGGTATTATCGTAATGGCGATTGCGGTATTGCCGATGATGGGTGTCGGCGGTATGCAGCTTTTTAAAGTAGAAGCATTTGATACCGGGGAAAAAGTTCTGCCCCGGGCCGCGCAAATTTCTGCCGCTTTGGTTATTATATTTATTGGCCTAACTGCATTATGTGCGGTTGCGCTATGGCTGGCGGGAATGAACCCATTAGAAGCCGTTGTTCATGCCATGACCACGATTGCCACCGGGGGCTTTTCCACATCGGATGCTTCGATTGGGCATTTTAACAGCTGGGTGATAGACGTAATAATAACCTTCGGCATGATAATCGGCTCGCTACCGTTTCTTTTGTACTTGCAGGCAATTCGCGGCAAGCCGTGGTTAATATGGCGCGACGAACAAGTGCGTGGGTTTATTGGAATTATTGCCTTAGTTGCCGTGGTGGTTAGCGTATTGCTGAGCATCAATACCGGAATGGACCCGGTTTCGGCCCTGCGTTATGCGTCGTTTAACGTAATTTCGGTAATTACCGGAACCGGATATGCCAGCACCGATTACGGAATGTGGGGAAGCTTCGCCGCGCCCGTTTTCTTTTTCATAATGTTTATTGGCGGCTGTGCCGGTTCCACCACCTGCGGGATAAAGGTTTTTCGTTTTCAGGTTTTATATGCCGCCGCCCGGGTACAGCTTCGCCGCCTTTTGCAACCGCACGGGGTTTTCATACCCTACTACAATAAAAGGCCGGTGCCGGACGAAGTCATAACATCGGTACTTAGTTTTTTCTTTGTATTCGGGCTTAGCTTCGCATTATTGGCTTTGGGTTTGGGCATGTTGGGGCTTGATTTCATGACCGCGATTTCCAGCGCGGCTACCGCAATTTCCAACGTTGGTCCGGCCTTGGGGCCGATCACCGGGCCTTCGGGCAATTTTCAATCGCTACCCGATGCGGCCAAATGGTTGCTGTCTGTCGGCATGTTGCTTGGCAGGTTGGAGCTGTTCACGGTGTTGGTATTGTTTTCCAGGGATTTCTGGCGGGGATAAATTCTATTCGATAAAATTGAAAAGATGCGCCCTGATTTGACTTTCCATTTCGCCGTTAAAATCGGCCATCAGATTTTC
>JAOULV010000050.1 GCA_029881835.1 Rhodospirillaceae bacterium | reverse complement strand
TGGCAGATTCAATCCGGTCGACATTGTTAATGCCATAAAATGTTCCGGCGGCTTTTACAAACTGGCCTTCCTTGGTTGCTTTTTTATTGGATAAATCAGGAACTTCAAAAATAAGAGTGCCGGTTTTGTCCGCGCCCTTCAGTTTCAAAATATGGACAATGTCTTTAATGTTAACGGTCTTGGTTTTGTGCTTTGGATAAAACTGCACAATCAATAAGCGGCTATCGGTCAGGGCATAATACATGAAAAGCTTAGCCATAATAAAAGCCCAGGCAGGCACCAAAAGCTGCCACGCGCCAAAACCCGCAAATATCCAGCCGATTACCCCCATATATGGCGGCATATCCGGTTTCATAAAAACATTGAACCAAACGAACGCCAGAATAAAAAATGGAAACGCCATCATAAAAGATTTGAGCTTGGTTTGAAAAATCGCAAATGGGCTGGGATGATCAAACCAATACAGAACCTCGCCACTGTTCATGACCTTGGCAATTTCTTTTGGCGGGGTTAACCCTGCGCCGGCGGTATCTGTCATTTTGCTTTAACCTTTTATCTATTTTCGTGTGGCGCCCCGTTAGCCATTTTATGAAAATTTCTAAAATGCTTCTAAGGCAATAATAGCCATCAACGGACAAGTATTCCACCCCCATAAGGGGTATAAATATAGGAAATAATACAATATTTATGCCAGATTGGGTGCGCCGGGCTTAGCGCGAACCAGCGGACGCGCCCTAGCGCGAAACCCGGTTACGCCCGGCGCCTTTCGCCCGATAAAGGGCCTCGTCCGCCAATTTTAACGTTTGTTCCGGGCTGTTGCCATCGCTGCGTTCGGCCGCACCAATGGAAATGGTTACGCTGACCATTTCGTTGTTGGGTTTTTTTGTTTTATTTTTTTTGCCGTCCGGTTTTGTTTTTGGTCGGTCATCGCCACGCAAATGAAATTTGCTTTCGGCGATTGCTTTGCGCACGGATTCCAGATGAACCAGCGCGTGATCAATGGATTTTCCCGGAAATAATATTGTAAATTCTTCACCACCATAACGGTATGCCTTGCCCCCGCCACGAACCTGCATCATGCGGCTGGCAACAAGCTTTAACACCTGATCGCCAACATCATGGCCATAGGTATCGTTGAATTTTTTGAAATGATCGACATCTAACATGGCAACGGCGTAGCTGTTTCCCTGTGCGTTCATATCCATCATCAAGGCACGACGGGCCGGCAGCGAGGTAAGCTCATCAATAAACGCCATGCGGTATGTGTCTTGCACAACAGAAATTACAATTACTATTTGCCCAAGGGCAATAATGATTGACCATATTTCCGCGTTCATGGCGCTGTGCATTGCCATGGCTGTGGCTATAACCGCACCGGCAAGCCCACCATCAATGGCCGAGCGGGTATAAATTGCGCGGGCGGTAAAAACTGAAATTGCAATTGCAAACAAAATAATTGCCGGTTGTGGCAACATGGTCCAATAATCAATAGCTTTATCAAGCGGGCGGTAATGCAAAATTGTGTTTGCGATTTGCCTTGCCCCGGCACTTGCTCCAACCAAAACCGCCATTAGTGATGCTTGCGCAGCCACAAACAAAATTCGCGAAAGCACGCTTATGGAAAACAGCGAACATTCACGCATAAATGCTATGGCGATTGCATTTATGGGAAAAAGAACCGCAAGTGCGGAATAAATTATGTGCAAATTAATTTCGCTTGCCCCAGGTGGAAACGAACTAATCACCCAATGTGCGCCTGATATCATTGCCGCAAACAAAAATACCCTTGTTCGTTTAAACCATAGGCCCAGCCCGGCCCCAACCGCACCAATAATATATGGCGCAATTGGCGCCAACGTCATGGCCGGAAGCGGAAGCCTGTGTGCGCTGGACATAAAAAATAATCCACCCAGCAAAAATATTGCCGGAAGCACCAAACCATTTATCGCGGACTTGCTAAACATGGCATACTATTTATACATAAACGCTCAACATTCGGTTAAAGGCAGGTTTTTATGAAAATTTTATTGGCTCTGGCGGGGTTAAATGCGGCTATTTCCATCGGTCTTGGGGCCTATGGCTGGCATAATTTAGGAGATGTGCCGGATATTCGCTCGGTTTTCATGATGGGATCGCAATACCAAATGTGGCATGCCCTTGGACTTTTGGGATTGGCCTTGTTGTTAAACGCTGGCGGGCCAAAGCGCGCGTTGCTTATTATTGGGGCCATGTTTCAGGCCGGGATAATTCTTTTTTCCGGAACCCTTTATGCATTTGGCCTAATTAATATAATTCCTGTTAGCGGGGCCGCCCCTGCGGGGGGCGGGGTTTTAATTTTGGCGTGGCTGTGGCTGGCATGGGTGGGCGCCAGATGGAAGAAAGCGCTGGCTTAATTTCATTTTCTTTGCGGTTAAGCCTGTGGGGGATTAACATTAATAAATGGAAACATTGATTAAACAATCAAAGTTACGCAACTGGCGCAAACGCACCGCCGAGATCCTTTATTCGGCCGACCCTAATGACAGCCTAACCCACAGGGTTGATATTTTTCTTATTGTACTAATATCGCTAAATATTATTGCCATCATTGTTGAATCGATGCCGGGTATGCATCAGCGCTATGGCACATTGTTTTATGGATTTGAATTTTTTTCGGTCATTGTTTTTACCATTGAATACATTGCAAGGGTTTGGTCGGCGGTAGACAATCCGTGGCACGACCAACATTCACATGCAGTTTTCGGGCGAATTAAATACATAAAAACGCCGATGGCGCTTATTGATTTACTGGCGATTGCGCCATTTTATTTAAGCTTCTTTTTTGCTTTGGATTTGCGTTTCTTGCGCGTACTGCGCCTGCTTAGGGTTTTTAAACTTACGCGTTATTCCCCGGCGATGACATTGTTGTTACAGGTTTTTCGCGAAGAAGCAAAAACCATTATGGCCGCCATGTTTGTTCTGATGATGCTTTTAATTATTGCGTCTAGCCTTGCGTTTATTGCCGAACACGATGCAGTGCACGCCAACCCTGATGCGTTTTCATCTATCCCTGCGGCCATGTACTGGGCAATCATAACCATGACGACGGTGGGCTATGGCGACGTAGTTCCGGTTACACCATTTGGAAAATTATTAGGTGCGGTTATTGGCATTGTCGGCCTTGGTATGGTTGCGCTTCCGGCCGGTATTTTGGCATCCGGCTTTTCCAATGCTTTGCATCGCCGCCGCGCCCAGTTAGAAGACAAAGTATCAGACATTTTATCAGACGGTGTAATAACCCCAAAGGAAGAAGAAGAGCTGGCAACGCTGTTACAAAATCTCAACCTTAACCCGGCCGATGCCAAGGCTCTTATTTTTGCGGCCCACAACAAAGACAAAACAAATTTGTTATGCCCCCATTGCGGCAAGCCGATAAACGAAGCGCCGCAGGACGATGACTAAGAAAATTTATCAATTATTTAGGAAGCCGCCATACTTCTGGTGCGCTTTCTAGACGACCGATTTGGTCTATGCGTTGTTTTTCTATTTCTTCTGGTAAGCGCTCATTGAATTTGGCAAAAAATTCTTGTTGCTCTTCAACGTCACGCATGGCGCCTTCACGGTCAACTTCCATTAGGTGGTGGAAATGGTCGTTGTCGTATTCAAGCCCGTTCCAGGTAATATCCCCATGGGTCGGCATTAACCCGAGGGGGCTTTCAACCGCATTAGCATTGCCATCACCACCCACACGATCGACAATCCATTTAAGTACCCGCATGTTTTGCCCAAAACCGGGCCACATGAATTTTCCGTTGTCATCTTTTCTAAACCAATTGACGCGGAATATGGCGGGCGGGTTTTTAAGGTTTTGCCCTAATTTAAACCAGTGGTTCCAGTAATCGCCCATGTTGTAGCCACAAAACGGCAACATGGCGAACGGGTCACGCCTGATAGCGGCCTGACCGACGGCGGCGGCGGTTGCTTCGGAACCCATGGTTGCCGCCAGATAAACCCCGTGGTTCCAGTCAAACGCCTGATAAACCAGCGGGAAGGTTTTTGACAACCTGCCGCCAAAAATAAATGCCGAAATTGGAACCCCTTCGGGGTTTTCCCAATCAGGGTCAATGCTTGGGCATTGGTTGGCAGGCGCGGTAAAGCGCGCGTTGGGGTGGGCCGCGGGCGTATCACAACCCGGTGTCCAATCGTTGCCTTTCCAATCTATCGCGTGCGCCGGTGGTTCGGACATGTCTTCCCACCAAACGTCACCATCATCGGTCAATGCGACGTTGGTGAATATGCAATCTTTATAAAGCGAACGCATAGCAGACGGGTTTGTTTTGTCCGACGTTCCCGGTGCCACGCCAAAATAACCCGCTTCGGGGTTTATGGCGCGAAGGGTGCCATCGCTGCTTGGTTTTATCCAGGCAATGTCATCACCCACGGTCCAGACTTTCCAGCCTTCAAATCCAGCGGGGGGAATAAGCATGGCAAGATTGGTTTTGCCGCAAGCCGACGGAAAGGCAGCGGCGACATATGTTTTTTTGCCCTCAGGGCTTTCAAGACCAACAATCAACATATGTTCGGCCAACCAGCCTTCGTCGTGGGCCATGGCTGATGCAATGCGCAGGGCAAAACATTTTTTGCCCAACAATGCGTTGCCGCCATAACCCGAACCGAACGACCAAATTTCACGGGATTCGGGGTAATGGACAATATATTTGGTGTCATTGCATGGCCACGGAACGTCGGCTTCGCCATCGTTCAACGGTACGCCAACCGAATGAACACAAGGGACAAATTCGCCATCAGGTCCCAATACGTCTAATACCTTTGACCCCATCCGGGTCATGATGCGCATGTTAACGGCGGCATACGCACTGTCGGTCAATTGCACACCTATGTGTGCAATGGGTGAACCCAATGGGCCCATTGAAAACGGCACTACATACATGGTGCGCCCCTTCATGCAACCATCAAACAGGCCATTTAAAAGCGGGCGCATTTTTGCCGGGTCCATCCAGTTGTTGGTGGGGCCGGCATCTATTTCTTTTTCGGAACAGATATATGTTTGGTCTTCAACCCGGGCGACATCAGATGGGTGTGAGCGCGCAAGGTAAGAGCCCGGGCGTTTTTGTTCGTTTAATTTTATCAGGGTTCCGGCTTCGACCATTTCACCGCATAGTCTGTCGTATTCTTCTCTGGAACCATCACACCAATAAATATTATCTGGCTTGGTCAGGGCGGCCATTTCTTCGACCCATTTTTTAAGTTTGGTATGGCTTGTAGAAGCAGAATCTGGGTGCATTTTATTGCCTTTCCTGGGGAGTGGAATATGTATTGAAATCCCTACCCCTTGGGGACGCTATAATCAAGCCCCATAGGTTAACGCCATGAGCGCATGACGCAAGGCACGCGGTGAGAGAATCTTAAAAAATCGCTTAAATCGGCGTAATTATTGCGGATTATTGGGCGGATTATTGGATTGAGCGGGGGCGCGCTTGTGGCTTTTCGCGAAAGCGCTGTGGGATAGACTGGTCAAGCTCAAGCAGCTTTTTTTCCAACTTGTTTATGGTTTCTTTAGCCGCACCTGATTGCTGCAAAATTTCAGCGTCCGTGGATTTTATTTTTTCTTCCAAAAGCTTTAAAGCCTTGGAGAAGTTTTGCAGCTTATCATCAAATTCATTAATGTCTGCGCGGATTGCGCGTATGTGTGCGCTAATAAATTTTTCGTTTTGTGCATCAACTTTTTTTAAAACATCGCTAACCAGCCACAAGGCCACCATCGCCACGAAGAAAGCCAACACCGCAAGTATTTCTGCTATGCCCATTTTGCGCCCATAAAATACAGATATTAAAAAATTGATTGCGTCCCTGTGGTGTTATTTTACAAAAATAGTCAAATTATGAAAGTGGCAAAATAATAATTTTTTTCTTAGGTTTTGCCCCAAATATGATGGATTCCATGGTGATAACAATTTTATTGAATTTTATTTTTTATCACCCCGTCCCAGCATGAAACCAAGAACGCCACCTATGGTTTGCCAGAAAGCAAATGTGCTAATAAGTGAATAAAGGGCAAAATCTCTTGATAAATTAGGTGGAATATTGAGTGCCTGCTGGGAACTTTCGGGTGCGCCAATAATGTGTGGCAAAAGCACTAACACTGCACCCGCTACCTTGGGCCACCAACCATTACGGATACCAGCTTGAATTCCGCATTCGCCCGCCCAGTCACCAATGAAAACCAGCAACACAATCCCTATTGATGTGGACGCCACGCATAACCACCACCAAAGCTGGCGGGCCTCAAGGTCAATATAGGCGCTACCACCTGGCGGCACAGGTGGCTGGCCAAGCGCCGGGGCCAACGAAAATGCAAACCAGCCAAATAGCCCCCACATAAGGCCGGTTTTAATGTTTATAGCCCTGCCCTGAAATAAAATTCCTGCGGCCATAATTAGGGCAAAAGCAAGGGCGGTAAGGGTGTCAAAGGCAAACGTGTTTATCGCCATTTCTAGATTGGAAAATGCGATTGTGAAAATGCCTTTAGGCGCGACGTAATCTTCGGCGCGTGCCCCCATTTCAAGAAATTCGGCAAAGTCCATCAGTGGGGCAAGCAATATAGCCTGCAGTATGGACACAACCATCCCTCCCGCCAGACCCGCGATTAAAACTGCCGGAAATAAGCGTTTTGTCATTGGCGAATTGGCTTTGCTTGATGAGTTTGGATTTGTCTATTGTCCGCCAGTTTAGCGGCTAAAGCGCTAAAGCTTAGTGACAGGGAAATGAAAATGTATGGCGCGCATCGTGGGCGACATCGTGGGTTGCCTGAGCATAACCCACAACCGAAAGCAGACAAAGCCCAAGGGCAAGGGCGAATGTGGCGGTGGCTACGCGGTTAGTGCGCGAAATATCATGTGCGCTTGCACCAGAAGCCAAAGGCATTGCGTTTGTCTGCTTTAATGATTGAGCCATGGCATTGCTATTGGCGTGATTGTTAGTTTTGCCGGAATTGATGGTCATTTTGTTGTGGCTCCCATTTTTTGCGCTTCTGTACATCAATCTATGCCATGTTTTTCACCCAAAATATAGCCAAAATTGGGGGGAAAAATAAAAACTGCCCTAATGCACTATTACCGGGGCACTGACTATAATTTTGCCATAATATAAACGCTTTATAAGCTTATATTATTCAAATGATTATATTTGGGCCACAGTAGCAATAAAGGGTGTTTACCCATGAACCATTCAATCGCACTGGTTGACGATGATCGAAATATTTTAACCTCGGTTTCGATGGCCCTTGAAGCCGAAGGGTTTGACGTGCGGACCTACACCGATGGCGAGGAAGCGCTACGTGAAATATCGCGCAACCCGCCCAACCTTGCCGTGCTTGATATCAAAATGCCAAGAATGGATGGGATGGAGCTTTTAAGCGAATTAAAAAAACGTTCCGATCTTCCGGTTATATTTCTTACATCAAAAGACGATGAAGTTGACGAGGCCATGGGCCTGCGGATGGGGGCGGATGATTATATTAAAAAACCATTTTCCCAGCGTTTATTGATAGAGCGCATCCGTGCGGTACTGCGCCGGTTCGACCCGTCATCAACCGGGGCGGAAACGTTACATCGTGGCAACCTGATGATGGATACCAACCGCCATTTATGCACCTGGAAGGAAAAACAGGTTAATTTAACGGTCACCGAATTTTTGCTTCTTCATGCGTTGGCGGTTAACCCCGGGCACGTAAAAAGCCGCGATCAATTAATAGATGCAGCATATGGGGAAAATATTTATGTCGATGACCGCACCATTGATAGCCACATAAAGCGCCTGCGCCGCAAATTCCGCGCCGTGGTTCCGGATTTCGATGAAATAGAAACACTTTACGGTGTTGGCTATCGCTAC
>JAOULV010000350.1 GCA_029881835.1 Rhodospirillaceae bacterium | reverse complement strand
AAATGAAATGTTGGAAGAAATTGTTACAAACGCCAAGCGCAAGGGCGCAAAAATTGATCTTCACTGTGAAGGCGAGGTAAGCACAATAATTCGCAAAGGAGCGATAAAGCGCGCACTCACCAATTTAATTGAAAATGCTACGCGCTATGGCGAGCACGTCACAGTGCGTGCGGCATTGCGCGAAAATTCAATCGAGATTGTGATTGATGATGACGGCCCCGGCATCCCCGAAGAACAACGCGAGGAAGTTTTTCGCCCCTTTTACAGGCTCGATGGATCACGCAATCCTGAAACTGGCGGTGTCGGTTTGGGTATGACAATTGCGCGCGATGGGGTGCGTAGCCATGGTGGTGAAATAGAACTTGGTGTTGCCCCTGGTGGCGGCCTTAGGGTTAACGTCACGCTTCCGTTATAATATTAATATAGCTTTCCCCCATTGGGAACCGGTAAACCGGGGCGCACCAATACAACTTCATCGTCACCGTCAGGAAAGCCCAGCATTAAAACTTCTGACATAAATTTTCCAATCTGGCGCGGGGGGAAATTAACCACTGCCGCAACCTGCAATCCGATTAAGCTATCTGGGGTATAATGGCGGGTTATCTGGGCAGAGGTTTTTTTCTCGCCCAGATCCGAACCAAAATCTATCCATACCTTGATTGCCGGTTTTTTTGCTTCGGGAAAATGTTCCGCACGAACAATTGTTCCAACACGAATATCTACATTGGTAAAATCATCATATGAAATTTGCGGTTTGCTATTCATTGGGTATGCGCGCCCATCAATCGGCCAATTCTTTTGATCGTTTGGTTGCCCGGTCAATTGCGCGAACCATCAGTTCCTTCATGCCATCACTTCCCATTAGCACTTCAAGTGCCGCCGCCGTGGTGCCACCGGGTGAGGTTACATTTTCACGAAGCATCTCAGGCGTTTCAGCTGAGCGGTGCATTAATTCACCCGCCCCACAAACGGTAGCGCGCGCCAGTTTGTCTGCCAGCTCAACCGGAAGACCAGCCATTACGCCGGCGTGCGCCATTGTTTCTGCTAATAAAAATATATAAGCAGGCCCACTGCCAGAAAGCGCGGTAACCGCATCCATCAACTTTTCATCATCAATCCACGCAACATCGCCAACCGCTTTCAAAAAATTGTCAATTTCAGTGATGGCGGTTTTGCTGGTGGTGTCATTGGCCGTTGCCACAGTTATGCCCCGGCCAATTGCCGCAGGCGTGTTCGACATGGCGCGAACTATGTTGGTGTTTTTGCCCAATATGGCTTCAAGCGCACCAATGGTTTTGCCGGCAAGAATTGAAACAAAGGTGGTTTTATCATTGGCTAATGCGGCAAATGGGGCCAAGGCCTCTGCCGCGTTTTGTGGTTTAACCGCTAAAAACACGTAATCGGGCGCATATTCGCTACTCAGGTCACTAAAAGACGAAACCGGTTTTGCGCCCAAATCGGAAAACACCAGATCGGCCATTTTGGCGTCTGGTTCAATAATTGTAATGTCGTTTATGGATATTCCGCTTTTTATCCACCCACGGACAAGCGCACCACCCATTTTGCCGCACCCGACAAGCAGCAGCTTCGCCATTAGCAAACACCTCTTTTATTGTGGTTGATCAGGCTCAGGCTTCGCCTACGGTTTCTATCATCGCTGCCTGAACCGCATCAACCGCTGTTCGTCCGCCCCATATTACATACTGGAAAGCGGGGAAAAAACGTTCGCATTCATACAGCGCGGTTTCGACTATATCGGCCACCTGTTCGGGTGCCAGACCGCCGGAACCCTTTAACGGTAATGAATGGCGAAACATCGGCATTCCGTCTTCCGACCAAACGGTGAAATGACCAAGCCACAGTTGTTCGTTTATCAGGGCCATTAATTCATATAGCTGTGCCCGCCTGTCTTTTTGTACCCGCATATCAACCGCGCAGGTAAATTGGATAGCTTGGGCGTTTTCGCTC
>JAOULV010000049.1 GCA_029881835.1 Rhodospirillaceae bacterium | reverse complement strand
ATTAGCAACCGCGCGGATGACGACTTCTTCGTTAAATGCCCAAAGGTCTTCAATCGAACCGCCGCCACGGGCCACAATCAATAAATCTGGTCGCGGAACATTTTTATTTCCGGAAATTTTATCAAACCCGGTAATGGCAGATGCAATTTGTTCTGGCGCACCGTCACCTTGCACCAATACCGGCCACACCAACACGTGCACCGGAAACCTATCGGCCAGACGATGCAAAATATCGCGAATTACCGCACCGGTGGGCGAGGTTACCACGCCGATGACGCGTGGCAGGTAAGGAATGTCTTGTTTGCGTTCTTCGTCAAACAGGCCTTCAAGCGATAGTTTCTTTTTGCGCTCTTCTAACAGTTTTAATAACGCGCCCTCGCCCGCGACCTCCATCTGTTCGACCACCATCTGATAACGCGATCGTGGCCCATAGGCGGTTAGCCTGCCGGTGGCGATTATTTCCATTCCGTCTTCGGGTTTAATTTTTAACTTGGTTGCCGAACCGCGCCAGCAGACCCCGTCAAGGGCATCTTTTTCGTCCTTCAGCGAGAAATAAAGGTGCCCCGAACCAGCCCTAGTAAAGCCCGATATTTCACCCCGAACACGGACATAGGGGAATTCATCTTCTAGGGTAAGGCGAATAAGGGATGAAATCTCGCCAACCGAATAGACGCCATCATCCCCGCCCGGCGATTTAGGGTCATTTTCGGCAAAATCAGTGCTGATTGGGTGTTCACTCATGGCTCACAGTATGTATGATAGAAATCAAGGCGGCAAAGAAATATATAAGCCCAAATAACAAAAATACTTAGGGAGTACCAAATTTATGAGAGTTTTAGTGGTTGGTGGCGGCGGTCGCGAGCATTCGCTTTGCTGGGCTATTTCGCGCTCAAAAAAATGCAACAAACTTTATGCCGCGCCGGGAAACGCCGGAATCGCACAGGTGGCCGAATGCGTCGATATTGCCACTATGGATGACGAAGCAATCATTAATTTTTGCAATGCGGAAAAAATTGATTTTGTCGTAATCGGGCCGGAAGCCCCACTGGTTGCGGGTCTGGTCGATGACCTTGCGCGCGCCGGAATAAAATCATTTGGCCCCAATGGCGTTGCCGCGCAAATAGAAGGCTCCAAAGGTTTCATGAAAGACCTTTTGGCCAAATACGGCATCCCCACCGCTGCTTACGGCCGCTTTGACGAACCGGACGCCGCCAAAGAATACATCATGCGCCTTGAAGAAAAAGTTGTGGTCAAGGCCGATGGCTTGGCCGCGGGCAAAGGCGTAATATTGTGCCACAACAAAAACGAAGCTTACGCCGCAATTGACCACCTGATGACCGAACGGGCCTTTGGTATTGCCGGGGATGAAGTTTTGGTCGAAGAATTCATGGAAGGCGAGGAAGTTAGCTTTTTTGCCCTGGTGGATGGCAACAATGCGGTGCCATTAGCCAGCGCCCAAGACCACAAAGCAGCATTTGACGGCGACACCGGGCCCAACACCGGGGGCATGGGCGCATATTCACCCGCACCTGTTGTTGACGGCGCGATGGAAGCAAAAATCATGGAAACCATCATCACCCCAACTATCAATGCAATGGTTGAGGAAGGATGCCCGTTTAGGGGTGTTTTGTTTGCCGGTCTTATGCTTACCAAAGACGGGCCCAAGGTTCTTGAATTCAATGCGCGCTTCGGTGACCCGGAATGCCAAGCATTGATGGTGCGAATGCAATCAGACGTTTTGGATGCATTAGTGGCGTGCGCCGATGGCACCTTGGATAAAACAGAAATCAGCTGGTCGGACGATACCGCCTTGACCGTGGTAATGGCGGCCAACGGTTACCCCGGACATTACGACAAAGGTTCTGAAATAAAAAATATCGAAGCGGCCGAAAAAATACCGGGGGTTGAGGTCTTTCACGCCGGTACCGCCATGCAAGACGGCAAACTGGTTTCCACCGGCGGGCGGGTGTTAGGCATAACCGCCACCGGAAAATCGGTCAAGGAAGCGCAAGAATTGGCTTACAAAGCGGTTGACGCCATTGACTGGCCCGGCGGGTTTTGCCGCCGCGATATAGGTTGGCGCGCAATCAAGAAATAACCGAGGTTCAAGGAAAATAAAAATGGACAACGCGACCCAAGATAAACTTGAGGCCGCCGCATGGCGTAGCCTTGTTAAACACCTGCAACACCGCAAAGATGTGCAAAACATCGATTTAATGAACTTGGCGGGGTTTTGCCGTAACTGCCTTTATAAATGGTTGCTTGAAGCAGCCGAAACCCAAGGCGCGGAATTAACAAAAGATGACGCTATTCAGTCGGTTTATGGCATGACAATCGATGAATGGAAGAAAAACCATCAAACCAAAGCCAGCGATGAACAGTTAAAAATGTTCGAAGAAACCAAACCATTACATTCGGCCATCAGCGGGCATAAATAAACTTATCTTTTTTGTCGAAAAAAAGTTTTTAGCATTTCCCCGCATGCGGTCTCGCTAATGCCGCCGTAAACTTCGGGCTTATGATGACAACTGCTTTGTTCGAATATCCGTGGCCCATGGTCAACCCCGCCCGATTTCGGATCATACGCACCAAAATAAACTCGGCGTATACGGGCAAATGAAATTGCCGTGGCGCACATGGGGCAAGGTTCCAGCGTAACATACATATCGCACTTGGGCAGGCGGGCCGAACCGGCATTTTTGCTGGCATTGCGAATTGCCAGCATTTCGGCGTGCGCGGTTGGGTCATCTAATTCTTCAGTGCGGTTGGAGGTGCGGGCAATTATTTTGCCGCTTTCGCTATCGACAATTACGCAACCGACCGGAACTTCGCCCCGTTCAAACGCATTTTCGGCCTCAAGCATGGCCGCTTCCATAAAGTTGTTATTGGCTTTATTCATAAGCGCCAACTTGGAACGCTTAAATGTTTTCGTCAAGTGCTGGACATAACCCATTACAAAGGACTACCGTAAGACCATGACAACAGATCTTTTGACCCCGGTTATCGGCATCACCATGGACTGGAATATTGCAGGCGAATATTCCAAGTTTCCGTGGTATGCAATCCGCCAAAATCACGTTACCTCTGTGGTGCAGGCGGGTGGCTTGCCGTTTTTGCTGACCCATGAACCCGAATTGTTAGATATGTATCTAAACGATATCGATGGGTTGATAATAACCGGCGGGGCGTTCGATATAAGCCCGGAAATGTACGGCGAAAGTGGGGTGCATGAAAAAACATCACCCAAAGAAAGCCGCACAGAAGCCGAAATGGCCCTACTTGAAGGGGCGCTGGAAATGGATATTCCGATTTTGGGTATTTGCGGTGGCCAGCAATTGTTGCATGTGGCATTGGGCGGAACCTTAATTCAGCATATTCCCGACGCTATCAATAACCCGCTTGAACACGAACAAAAAAACCCGCGCAACGAAACCGGCCATAGCGTTAGCATTGTTCCCGGCACATTGCTTCACGATATTATCGGCAAGGATGAAATTGAAGTTAACAGCGCGCATCACCAAGCGGCCAAGGACGAACCCGCCCCGTTGATTGTAAATGCCCGCTCGTCTGACGGCGTGATTGAAGGCATCGAAGGGCGCGAGCAAACATTTTGCCTAGGCGTGCAGTGGCATCCGGAATTCGAAATAACCGAATCTGATACCCGCATCTTTGCCGCCTTTGTCGATGCCGCACGCGATTATGCCCGGGTGCGCGAACAAGGCGGAATTGACGAATGAACGATAAAGCCGCCAGTGGCAATAATGCCGGCGAGCGCGTGGCAAAACACATGGCGCGTGCCGGGCTTTGCTCTAGGCGCGATGGCGAACGCTGGATAGCGGAAGGCCGGGTCAAGGTTGACGGTAAAACCATTGATACCCCGGCAACCATTGTCGATGACCCCGCACGCATAAGCGTTGACGGCAACCAGTTGGGCAAAAAAAGTGAAACCCAAGTCTGGCGCTATCATAAACCGCCGGGGCTGGTTACCACCCACAAGGATGATTTGGGCCGGGCCACGGTTTTTCAAAAAATGCCACAGCATTTACCCCGGGTTATTTCGGTTGGCAGGTTAGATCTAAACACCGAAGGGTTGTTGTTAATGACCAACGACGGTGAACTGGCGCGCAGGCTGGAACTGCCCGCAACCGGATGGAAGCGCAAATACCGGGTTCGCATTTTTGGTTATGTTGATGATGAAAAACTAAAAACATTGGCAAAAGGCATAACCGTTGACGGCATTCATTATGGTGCCATTGAAGCAAGCTTGGAAAAACGCACTGGTTCCAACGCATGGCTTTCCATGACATTGAGCGAAGGCAAAAACCGGGAAATCAGAAAAGTTTTGGAACACCTTGGGCTTAAGGTAAGCCGCCTTATTCGCACCGAATACGGGCCGTTTAAACTGGGCAACCTGACCCGGGGTGCGGTAATGGAAGTTTCACGTAAAATGCTAATTGACCAATTGGGTGTAAATTTTGATGAACCGGGCTCAACCGATGGCGTGGCCAAAAAAACCCGCGGCACCGGATGGGCCAAGGCCAAACCAAAACCAAAAGCCAAAACAACACTGCGTGATAAATCCCGGGCACGGGCCAAAGAAAAACTGGATGAAGAATTAAAAGAAAAAAGAAAAGCCAAGTTTAAGTCAAAGCCCAAGCCTAAGACCGGGACTAAGGCCGAGACCAAGGCCAAGCCCACTCCTAAGCCCCGATTGAAGAAAAAATCTTAAAAGAAGGCCGTTTTATTATGCGAATAGTTGGCGGCAAACACAAAGGAAAGCCACTTTCAGCGCCCAAGGGACAAACCACCCGGCCCACATCTGACCGGGCGCGCGAAAGTGTATTTAATGTTCTGGCCCATGGAATTGACGGGGTTGAATTAACCGGGGCACGCATAGCCGATATTTTTGCCGGAACCGGGGCATTGGGGCTTGAGGCATTATCGCGGGGGGGAAGTTTTTGCATATTTATCGAGAGCGATAAAAAAACCACCACTATCTTAAAACAAAATATTTCTGCCCTAAGTGAAGAAAAAAACACCCAGGTAATTTCAACGCTGGCGCAAAAAGCGCCGCCACCACCTGATGGCGCGGTGGATATTGCGTTTCTTGATGCGCCCTACGCCAAGGGTCTAAGCGAACAGGCCCTGGCACAGCTTGTTACAAATGGCTGGTTTAGGCGGGGAAGTATTGCGGTGATTGAGGTGGGCAAAGATGAAGAATTAAAACTGCCTAAAGAATTTAGCACCATAAAAGAAAAAAAATCCGGCGCGGCCAGAATTATATTTGCCCGCTTTATGGCTTAAAGCGTTTATTTAGCCAACAATATATCACCAGACCGGCCGACAATAAAAACATCTAACAATTCTGGGCGCAAAAGCCGCTTGGCAACCTTGTTAACATCACTAACGCTAACCGCATCAATATATGATTTGCGCTTATCCAAATAATTGGGCCCTAAATTATCTGCCTGCATCCCCACCAATATTCCGGCGATTGCATCGCTTGAGGTAAACCTTAAAGGAAACGCCCCGCTAATATATGTTTTGGCGTTCGCTACTTCGGCTTCGCTTGCGCCGTTTTGGGCCATTTTTTCCCATTCGTCTTTTATGATTTTTACGGTTTCGCCCGCGCGTGAATTTTCGGTTCCGGCTTGCCCCACAAGCAATGCGCCATGATCAAACGAATAAATGTTGGTTGATACCGAATAGGCAAGCCCCCTTTTTTCACGCACTTCGTCATAAAGGCGCGAAGTAAAGCTACCGCCGCCCAGCACATGGTTCATGACAAGGGCCGAATAATAATCCGGGTCATCGCGTTTTACCCCATGGCTGGCAAAAACTATTACGCTTTGCGGTACGTCCATTTCTATTATTTTTATCTCACCGCTCGACTTTGCTTTTATTTCGGGCACTTTATTTATGTTTGGTTCATCCCTTAGTTGAGCAAACGCCACATCAAGAAACTTTTCTAATTCCTGCGGGGTTATATCGCCCGCAACCCCAACTATAAGGTTCTTTTTGGCCAGCATATTTTTATGAAAATCGATTAAGTCTTGGCGCTTGATGCTGCCAACACTTTCTTCCGTTCCATCACTGCGCCGGCCATAACCGTGACCGGAAAACATTTTTGTAAATAACGCATCAAATGCTTTTGTTCCCGGTTTTGCCATATTACCCCTAATGGATGCCAATATTTGCGCGCGCATGCGTTCAATTGGTTCAATATCAAACCGGGGCCGGGTTAAAGCCAGGTTTAATAATTCGCTCGCACTTTCAAGGTTTTGGCTTAAGGTTTTAAATGTGCCGGAAAATGAATCTTTTCCCGCATCAAAGTGAAGCACAATCGCATCATCTTCAAGGCGGGCTTGAAATTCCTGACTATCAAGGTTGCCCGCCCCTTCATCAAGCAGTGCGGAAACCATGTTTGCCAGCCCTTCTTTGCCATTTGGGTCCATGGCCGCGCCGCCTTTGAACATAAAACGCACAGAAATAACCGGGTTGGCGTGGTCCTCAATCAGCCATGCACTAATTCCGCTTTGGCTTTTTACTTCCTTGACCTCAACCGCGCCCGCCGGGGCAAAGACAGTCACAACAAAAATGAATGATAAAATAGCGATAAATTTATTTTTCATTATCAACCGCCCGTCTTGCTATTTTGCTGCGCGGGCAAAAGCTTGGCTGTTACCCGGCGGTTTTCATTTTGTATTTTTTTGGCCGCCGCAATCACGTCTTCTTCGCTTACATTTTTAATGTAATCTGGCCATTGTTCCACCACATCCAAACCATGGCCCGCCCCAAGCGCCCCGCCAATGGCCCAGGCCCCTGATTTAAGTGAATCGCGCACATATACGGCTTCGGCCAGCATGCGTTTTTTAACCCGCTCTAACTCGCCTTTGGCGAAGCCGTTTGTTATAAATTTTTCAAGTTCGGTTTTAATCTCGCCGGCAATAATATCTAGATCAATGTCCGGTTTAGGGCTGGCATAAAACACGAAGCTCCCCGGCCCCATAGGATGGGGCGAATAACTGGCCCCGGCACCAACCGCTTTGCCACCGTCCAATACCAATGTTTTATATATGCGCGAAGTCGGTCCATCACCCAGCACGGACGCCAACACTTCATAAGGGGCAACCGCCGCACCACCACTTTCGCCCAAAGAAGGGGCCAAAATATTTAGGCTCCATGCAGGTTGGCGCACGCTTTCATCATACACCGTTACTTCTGGCGATTTTGGCAAATCAACCGCGCCTAACTGTGGTCGCGGTGGGGTTTTGCCCACCGGAATTGGGCCATAATATTTTTGTGCCAAAGCCAGCACCGTTTCGGGGCTTACATCACCAACGATAACCAGCACCGCATTGGATGGATTGTAATATTTTTTATAAAAATCCATAACGTCTGAACGCGTTACCGATTTGACCTCGCCTTCTAAGCCAATGACCGGACGGCCATAAGGGTGATTGTTGGGAAACAGGCTTTCGTCAACTTTTAACCTAAGCTTGCCCGAAGGGTTGTTTCCTATGCGCTGTCTGCGTTCTTCTAAAATTACGTCGCTTTCGGTTTCTATATCTTTTTCGCTTAAAACAAGGCCCGTCATGCGATCGGATTCTAGCTCCATAATCATTTCTAGGCGATCGCTGGCAACGGTTTGGTGGTAACCGGTGTAATCAAACGAAGTAAATGCGTTTTCATTACCGCCGTTTCTGGCAACCAGTTTAGAAAATTCACCATTGGGGTGCTTGGCGGTTCCTTTAAACATTAGATGTTCAAGCAAATGGGCAATTCCGCTTTTGCCCAGCGGTTCATCGATTGATCCCACCTTGTACCAAATCATCTGCATTACAACCGGTGAACGGTGATTGGAAATAACCACCACATCAAGACCATTATCAAGCTTAAACC
>JAOULV010000349.1 GCA_029881835.1 Rhodospirillaceae bacterium | reverse complement strand
ATCCGTGACATGGGCGGCGAGATGAATGTAAGAAACGGCGAAAAAGGTGCCATTTTTACCATCAGCTTACCGCTGGTCAAAGGCCAGCACGCGGCGTAAAGCTGGGAATAAAAAAATCCGCCATACATAACGCATATGGCGGATTTTTATTTTTGCTTTAAAGCTAGGCGTTAAATGCATTCAGCCAATATGGATTTAGCGGCTTCAACATTTAATTCAACCGGGTTACCGCCGGCACAAGGGTCTTCGACCGCCATTGCCGCAAGGTAATCAATGTCAGCGTCTTTTACGCCAAGGCCAGAAAGTTTATCCGGCACGTCAAGTTCTGCGCGCAGCTTTATAATATAATCATAAAACCCGTCAAACCCGCCATCAATTCCCATATAGGCTGCGGCCCTGGCGATTATTTGTTCCACTGCCGGACGATTGAATTTCAAAACATAAGGCAAAATAACCGCATTGGTCATACCGTGGTGGGTGTTGTAGGTCGCCCCGATTGCATGGGCCAACGCATGAATACCGCCAAGACCTTTTTGAAACGCGACCGCACCCATGGCGGCGGCCGACATCATGTGGGCACGGGCTTCAATATCGTTCGGGTTTTTAGCAACTATGGGCAGGTTTTCTTTTGCAAGGCGCATGCCTTCCAAAGCGATGCCCTGGCTCAGGGGATGATAAAACGGTGATGAATAAGCTTCCAAACAATGAATGAAGGCATCCATCCCGGTTCCAACCGTAATTACCCTTGGCATGCCAACGGTTAGCTCGGGGTCACATATAACGACCGATGGTAATATTTTTGGATGAAAAATAATTTTTTTCACATGGGTTTCGCTATTGGTAAGCACGCCTGCCCTGCCCACTTCTGAACCGGTTCCGGCAGTTGTGGGGATTGCGATATTTGGCGCAATCGCGCTTGCGTCGGCGCGCGTCCACCAATCGCCGATATCTTCAAAATCCCATATGGGTCTGGTTTGCCTAGCCTGAAATGCAATTAATTTTCCCAAATCAAGGCCCGAACCGCCGCCAAAGGCAATAACCCCGTCATGGCCACCGGATGTAAATGCCTTGACCCCGGCTTCTAGGTTTATTTCGCTGGGGTTGGGGTCAACTTCAAAAAATATGGCGCGACCAAGGCCGGATTTTTCCATTAAGTCCAGTGCGTTTTTTGTTATCGGCAATTCGGCCATACCGCGATCTGTTACCAATAGCGGTTTTTTTATTCCTGCCCCGGCGCAGGCTTCGCCAATTTCTTTTATGCGTCCGGCACCAAAACGAATTGCGGTGGGGTAGCTCCAGTTTGCTGTTGTCATGTTATTTAGCTTTCTTCAAATGATATGATTTGGGTCTGGTTAGGTTGCGATAACCGATGGGCGAAAGCGCGCCACCGCGCCCGGTGTCTTTGCATCCGGTCCAACACAGACCCGGATCAACATAATCACAACGGTTCATAAACACGGTTCCGGTTTCAATTTGTGCGCCAATTTTAGCCGCACGTTCGGCATCATTGGTCCAAAGTGATGCGGTCAGGCCGAAATAGCTATCGTTCATTAGCTTTATTGCTTCTTCATCCGATGAAACCTTCATTATGCCGACCGCCGGGCCAAATGTTTCGTCCTTCATCACCCGCATATCGTGGGTAACGTTGGTCAGTATTTGTGGTGCCAGATAAGCCCCGCCATCATCAGCCGGAAAAAGTTTGGGGTCTATCATCGGGGTTGCACCAGCGGCAATTGCTTCTGCAACTTGGGCACGGACCTCATCGGCAAAACGTTTGTGCGCCAACGGCCCCATGGTGGTGGTCTCGCTCAACGGGTTGCCGAGCACGGTTTTTGATACAAGCTCAACCGCCTTTTTGACGAATTCATCGTAAAGCGACGCGGTAACGTAAATGCGTTCAATCCCGCAACAGCTTTGCCCGGAATTAAAAAATGCTCCGTCGATCAGGGTATCAACCGCGGCGTCAAGGTCG
>JAOULV010000048.1 GCA_029881835.1 Rhodospirillaceae bacterium | reverse complement strand
AATTGGGCATTGAAGAAGTGATAGCTGACGTAATAACGATTGTCGAATGGCCGGAAAAAATGGGCCAGTACCTGCCGCGCGGAAGATTGGATATAATTTTTACTGTGACCAAGGGTAAAAACCACCGTCAGGCTGAACTTATTGCCCACGGGCACTGGGGCGAACGGTTGCGGGAATCCGGGCATGCCTAAAAATACAATTGAAAATTCACCGGAAAATTTAATCGGCTTTATTCCACGTGGCGGCTATGACCAATTGCTTGAAGACATGGGCTGGAACAATGTGGTCATTTACCCAATCCCATCGGATGCATCAAATAGGCGTTACTTCCGCATTAGTGCTGGCGATAAGAATGCCATCTTGATGGACGCCCCGCCTGAATTAGAAGACGTAAATGCATTTATCAAAATTGCCCGGCACTTAAAAGGCCTTGGCTTTAGTGCGCCTGAAATATTTGGTGAAAACATAGCAGACGGTTTTTTATTGTTGGAAGATTTAGGCAAAGAAACCTTCACCGTTTCGCTACAAAAAGGGATTGATGAAAAAAAACTTTATGCCCTTGGGGTTGATGCCTTGGCCGCACTGCACAATATTGCCAGCGAAAAAACATCGCCGCCGTGGTTGGAAAAATACAGCAATAAAAAATTATTGCTTGAAGCATCATTATTTCCCGATTGGTATATGCCGGGAGTGGGAATTAATATAAGCGATGGCGAGCGTAAAAAATATGATGCGCTATGGTTAGAAGTTTTTTCCAAAACGCAAAGCACCAACCCAACATTGGTGTTGCGCGATTTTCATGTTGATAATTTGGTTTTGCTTGATGAACGCCCAGGCGTTAATGCCTGCGGGTTGCTGGATTTTCAAGATGGGGTTAGCGGACACCCGGCATATGATTTGATGAGCCTGCTTGAAGACGCAAGACGCGACATTAGCCCAGAATTAAAAACAGAAATGTTAGCGCGCTATCACGAAAAAACCGCAACAAAAAATATAGATGATTTTGCCCGCGCGTTTGCAATTTTAGGGGCAGGCCGCCACGCCAAGGTCATCGGTATTTTTACCCGCCTTTTTGTTCGCGATAATAAACCGGTTTATCTTAAACATATTTCCCGGGTGTGGGGCTTGTTGGAACAATCGCTTTTGCACCCGGATTTAACCAATTTAAAAAACTGGTTTGATAAAAATGTTCCGCTGGAAAAACGCATAACACCGGGAAATGAAAGTTTATAATAAATGGGCAACGTAAAAATTACGCATGCGATGGTGTTGGCGGCGGGTCTAGGTTTACGTATGCGCCCGTTAAGCGAAACCGCGCCCAAGCCAATGTTAAAAGTCGGCGGCAAACCGATGATTGATTGGGTGCTGGACAGTTTAAAAAATGCGGGTGTGGGTAATGCGGTAATTAACCTGCATTGGTTGGGCGAGCAAATAAAAGACCACACCAAACAAAGGCCAAGCCCGGCATTATCATTCATTGAAGAAGATCCCATTTTGGAAACGGGCGGTGGCATTTTAAACGCGCTTGATTGTGAAATGTTAGGGGATGGTGCATTTTACGCAATCAATGCCGATCAAATATGGCTAGATGACGAAACCCCGGCGTTGGAGCATTTAGCCAGCGTTTGGGATGAAGAAAAAATGGACGCGCTTTTATTGCTGCAACCGCTTTTAACCGCTAGGGGCTATGACGGTTCGGGTGATTTTAACCTTGATGGAGGTGGCCGGGTTGAACGACGCCATGAAAACGCCATGGGCGAACTGGTTTTTACCGGGGTTCAGTTATTAAGCCCCAAACTTTTTTCCCAACCGCTTGAGCAAAAACCGGGCGATGCATTTTCGTTAAACATTTTATATGACAAAGCCATCAAACAAGGTCGCTTATTTGGCGTGGTTCATGATGGCGAGTGGCTACACATCGGCACGCCCGAAACCTTGGCCCAGGCAAACGCATATTTGGCAGGTCGCGAATAATGAACAACAAAGGCGTATTTAACATCCCCGCCGAAATGCCGTTTGTTGATTCCTTGGCCGCGGGGATTTTGGATATTGCCGCTGGCGACCCTGTAAAGCTAAGCGAAATAAGGGTTTTATTGCCGACCCGCAGGGCGTGCCGGGCATTAAGCGATGCGTTTTTACGCTTACTTGACGGGCGTGCGGCATTATTGCCATTGATGATGCCGCTGGGCGATGTTGATGGTGATGAATTATTGATGGAAGGTTTTTCTGAAACCGTTTTCAACGAAAATGATTTTAGCGATGACTTGTCAGCATTTCCCCAAGCCATAGACCCCTTGCGCCGCACATTAATGCTGGCACGTCTTATTATGGCGCGCAAACCTACCAACGACGCTGAAAAAAACAATACGCGGCCCGATCAGGCCATACGGTTGGCAGGCGAACTTGCCAACCTGATTGACCAAGTGGCGACAGAACGCCTTGACCTTGAAAAATTGGGCGAGCTGGTGCCCAAGGGTGATTTATCCGAACACTGGCAACAGACGTTAGATTTTTTAGAAATTATTTCAAAAAATTGGCCCAGTATTTTGGCCAGCGAAGCGTGCGTTGACCCGGCGACTAGGCGCGGGCTGTTATTGGCGGGGCGGGCAAAAAGCTGGGCTGAAAAAAAACCATCAACCCCCATAATTGCCGCCGGGTCCACCGGGTCAATTCCGGCAACGGCCGATTTATTAAAAGTGGTGGCAAGCCTGCCCCAAGGTTTTGTGGTGTTACCGGGCGTTGATATGGAAATGAATGACGAATTGTATTCATCGCTTGAGCCAGGGCACCCGCAATTCGGCATGGCGCAATTGTTAAAACATATTGGCGTTGGGCGAAGCGAAGTAAAACCGTGGACGGTTTCTTCGGCCAAAACTGTTTCAACACAAGGCCAGGGTAAAGCACAAACGCGCATTATAAACATGGCGCTTGTGCCCGCTGGCGGGGCAGATGAATGGCGGAAAAATAAAAATGGTGCGATTGACGCATCGGCGCTTGAAAATGTTACGCGCATAAACGCCCCAACCCCGCAAGACGAAGCCACCGCCATTGCCCTTATTATGCGCGAAACCTTGGAAACGCCCGGCAAAACCGTGGCCCTTATAACGCCTGATCGTTCCTTGGCCAGACGGGTTGGCGGTGAATTAAAACGTTGGGATATTTTGGTTGATGACAGTGCGGGAACGCCACTGGGCAAGACCCCGCCGGGTGCATTTTTTGAATTAGTCGGTGAAATGGTCGCGGGCGGGTTTCACCCGATAGGCCTTCTTGCCTGCCTGAAACACCCTTTGTGTGGACCGATTGATGATTTGGCCCGGGCAAAATTTCGCCGTGCGGTACGCACGTTAGAAGCGGGCCTATTGCGCGGGGCCCGCCCGGCCAGCGGGCTAGAAGGTTTGGAAGATGCCTTCAGGGTTTTAAACCGCGATGAACATAAAATAAAAATGCTGGGCACAATGGGGATGGATACAGACGCAATTCGCGATGTATTGCTTTTGTTAAAAGATGCCTGTGGTGAATTTATCGATGCCCTGATTGCTGAAAAACCAAATCCGGAGGAAATAATAAAAGCCCACGCCAAAGCAGCTGTCATGCTTTGCGGTGGAAGTGAAAACCCCCAACACGCCAGGCTGTGGCATGGCGATGCGGGCGTTGCCTTGGGCGAATTTATCGGCTCGTTAGCAATTGAAATAAATACACTGGGTGCAATAAACGCGATTGATTACCCCGCACTTATCAATGCGCTAATAAGCGCACGGGCGGTAAGGCTGCAAAGCGGCGCCCACCCAAGAGTTTTTATTTGGGGTTTATTGGAAGCAAGGTTACAGCGCAGCGATGTAACAATTTTGGGTGGCCTTAATGAAGGCACATGGCCGGGTGAAGCCAAACCCAGTCCATGGATGAGCAGGCCCATGCAGAAACAATTCGGCCTGCCCCTGCCCGAACGGCGTATCGGCCTTGCGGCGCATGATTTTTGCCAAGCCTTTGGCGGGCCAGAAGTTTTTATTACCCGCTCTGATAGGGTTGACGGCACACCGCAGGTTCCATCGCGCTGGCTGGTACGTCTTGAAACCATGTTGGAAGGCGCTGGCCTGATGGACGCGCTTGAGCCCGGGCCTAAATATTCGTGGGCCGAATGGGTGGGCGAACTTTCAAAAACCGAAAAGCAACAAGACCCGGCAAAATGGGAGCCAAGACCCCGCCCCGAGGTTAAGCTACGCCCGAAAAAGCTTTCGGTAACAGAAATTGAAACCCTAATCCGTGACCCTTATGCAATTTATGCCAAACACATTTTAAAGCTTAATCCACTAGATGATATAGATGCCGACCCCGGCGCGGCAGACCGCGGAATAATAGTTCATGATGCGCTTGAACGGTTTATCGCGGAAAACATGAAAACCCTACCCGATAATGCATTGGCCAGATTGCTTGAAATTGGCGATATGTCCTTTAAGGAAAACCTTTCCGCCCCCACCGTTCATGCGTTTTGGTGGCCAAGATTTGAACGCATTGCCCGATGGTTTTTAGAGCGCGAACAAAAAGCCCGCGCAAACGGGCAAATGCCAAGCGCGATTGAACAGCGTGGGCAAATTAAAATTGATGGGCTTAGTGGTGAATTTATTTTAAGCGCCAGGGTTGACCGCATTGATGTGGATGAAACCGGTGGCTTGATAATAATTGATTATAAAACCGGAACCCCGCCAACCACCCCACAGGTCGAAGCCGGTTTTAGCCCACAATTACCATTAGAAGCGGCCATGGCAAAAATGGGGGCGTTTGCTGATGTAAAAAAAGGGGCTGCCATAAGCGGGCTTTTGTACCTGCAGCTTTCCGGTGGGCGCGAAGCGGGAACGGAAAAACCGATTAAGCTTGATAGCGAACAGGCCGCCAGCGATGCGCTTGGCGGTTTAAGCAAACTTTTGCAACGGTTTGAAAACGAAAAAACACCATATCTTTCACGCCCGCGCCCCATGTGGGAAAACCGCTTTTCTGATTATGACCATCTGGCCCGGGTAAAAGAATGGTCTGGCAGTGGCGGGGGTGACGCATGAGCACCGGCCCCACATCGCAATTTAAAAGAATCGGCAAAGCCACCGCCAGCCAGCTGGGCGCGTCCGACCCGGTGCGTTCGGTCTGGGTTTCGGCCAATGCCGGAACCGGCAAAACCCGCGTGTTAGTTGACCGCATAGCCAGAATTTTATTAAGCGGGGCAAGGCCGGAAAAAATATTGTGCCTGACATTTACCAAAACTGCGGCGGCCGAAATGGCTGAACGCATAAATCGCAGGCTTGGCCATTGGGTGGTCATGAACGATGCCGATTTAAGCGCCGAGCTAACCGACCTTACCCAAAAAAAACCCGATGATGAAACCATGAAACGGGCCCGCGCCCTGTTTGCCCGGGTTTTGGAAACGCCGGGTGGTTTAAAAATACGCACCATCCATTCATTCGCCGAAAGCCTGTTGGCAAGATTCCCGTTAGAAGCGGGCGTGGCGCCACATTTTTCAGTAATTGACGAGCGCAGTGCGGCCGAATTAATGAACGAGGCCCAAGGGGGCGTGCTTGAAAATATTTACCAGCAACAAAAAAGTTCGAAAAATATTTCAGAGATTACCATGGCCATGCGCCATTTGGCCGAATTGGTAAACGAAGACGGCTTTAGCGGGCTAATGCGTGAATTGATGTACGCCCGGGCGAAGCTTGCGGCCATATTAAAAAGCTTAAAAAATGGTGGCAACAATATTGACGGCGCGGTTTTAAAAATGGTTGGCCTCGGGCCCGATGAAGCCAGCATTGAACAAATTGTAAAAAATGCGTCCGCTGAAAATGCGTTTGATAAAGAAAATCTTGCGCGCGCGGTCAGCGCATTAACAAACGGCACAGAAAAAACAAAAGAAAAAAGCGCGGTGATTGAGAAGTGGATAAATGCCGACATTAAAACGCGGGAAAAATTATTTTTAACAAATTACATTTTGGCATTTAGCAAAAAAGATGGCGGGCCGTTGGCAAAATTAACCACCAAAGGGGTTGATGATTTTGATGCCACGGCAGCAGATATTTTATTAAATGAACAGGCCCGTATTTTAAAAGTTTTAGATAAAATTAAATGCGTTCAAACCGCCCAAGCAACTGCGGCGTTGTTAAAGGTTGGCGGGGCAATTGAAAATGAATACCGCACCTTAAAAGCAAGCAGTGGCGGGCTTGATTATGATGACTTGATTGAAAAGGCCTGCGCTTTGCTTGAAAATGAAAGTGGGGCCAGCTGGGTACATTTCAAATTAGACGGCGGGATTGACCACATATTGGTTGATGAAAGCCAAGACACCAGCCCACAACAATGGGCGGTGGTAAAGGGTTTGGCCTTTGATTTCTTTTCCGGACAGGGCCGTGATGATGAAACCGTGCGAACCGTGTTTGCGGTTGGCGATGAAAAACAATCCATCTATTCGTTTCAAGGTGCCGACCCGTATGAATTTGGCCGGATGCGAGAATATTTTGAACAAAAAGTCATAGATGCCGAAAAACAATTTAGCGCATTACAATTAACCACATCGTTTCGTTCGACCCGTGCGGTATTGGCGATTGTTGATAGGGTATTTGCCAACCCGGTTGCATTTGACGGGCTTTCGTTTGCCGATGAAGAAGTTTTGCATAAATCCCACCGCGAAGGCGAAGCGGGATTGGTTGAATTATGGCAGCCGGAATTGCCGGAAGGTGCTGTTGATGTTGACCCGTGGGATGCGCCGCTCGATAGGCTTTCAATAAAAAGCCCGGAAATAAAATTGGCCGAACGCATAGGTGCTACCATTAAAGGTTGGCTGGAAAACGGCGAGATTTTAAAATCTAAAAACCGCCCCATTCGCGCTGATGATATTTTAATACTGGTGCGCAAGCGCGGTGCCTTTGCCGATGAAATGGTCAGGCAATTAAAATTAAACGGGGTTGAGGTCGCCGGGTCCGATCGCATGGTGCTGACCGACCAAATCGCGGTTGAAGATTTAATGGCACTGGGAAATTTTTGTTTATTGCCCGAAGACGACCTTAACACCGCTGCGCTTTTAAAAAGCCCGATAATCGGCATGGGCGAGGATGATTTAATGCATCTGGCCAATGGGCGGGCAACAAGCATTTGGGCGGCATTAAAAAAACATGCCAAAGAAAAAAATATTTTTGCGCAAGCATTCACAATTTTAAGCGAACATCTGGGCCGGGCCGATTATCAGCCACCATACGAATTTTTTGCCGGCGTCTTAAATGGTGGTGCGCGCAAAGCGCTGGTGGCAAGGCTGGGTTCTGACGCCGAAGACCCGATAGATGAATTTATTTCATTGGCATTGCAATTTGAGCGCGCCCACACCCCGTCGTTGCAGGGTTTTTTGCATTGGGTCAAAAGCGGGGCGACCGAAATAAAACGCGATATGGAAATTACCGGTTCCAAAGTAAGGGTGATGACCGTTCACGGGGCCAAGGGATTGGAAGCCAATATTGTATTTTTACCGGACACCTGCACCACCCCGTCATATCAACACGATAGCCGGATTTATTGGAAAATACCTGCGCCCGGGCAAACAAAAAACCAAAACCCGCAAATGTTGTGGGCGCCATACAAAGAAATGCGCCCCGAAATTGTTACCAAGTTGGTTGATGAGGGTAGAAGTTTGCGCGAGCGCGAATATCGCCGCTTGCTTTATGTTGCCATGACCCGTGCGCGCGATCGGCTGTATGTTGGCGGCTACGCAACGGAAAAAGGTCCGGCTGATGGCAGTTGGTATAACCTGATGGCAGGCCCGATCAAAGAACGCGGGGTTGAGCGCGATAGCCCGTTTGGAAAAGTGTGGCGCTATGAAACCGAACAACAGGCACAAACAACCGATGTGGCGGAAGATGAAAAAATAATTTCTGCCCCGTTGCCAAAATGGGCAAGCACGCCACCCGGTGCGGAACAAACCCCGCCCAAA
>JAOULV010000348.1 GCA_029881835.1 Rhodospirillaceae bacterium | reverse complement strand
ATTGGCAATGGGGTTGATTGTCGCCTCCAGTATCAGTGGTATCAGGGTTGATCTGATGGCATTTTTGTTTGGCGATATTCTGTCGGTAAGCGCAGAAGATGTATATTTTACGTGGGCAGGGGCACTTGGCGTTTTGGCGGTGCTTGGTTTTATTTATAAACCGCTTTTGTCCATAACTGTGCACCGTGAACTTGCCATGGTTGAAGGGGTAAACATTCGTCTTATTGAAACAGTGTTTGTTTTGTTGTTGGCGGTTGCGGTTGCGCTTTCAATAAAAATTGTCGGGGTTTTATTGGTTGCTTCAATGTTGATAATTCCCGCCGCTAGCGCGCGGTCGTTTTCCGCCACACCGGAGCGAATGATTTTTCTTGCTTCTATGGCTGGCGTTGTGGCGGTTTGTTTAGGGGTTTTGGCATCGCTGAAGCTAGATTGGCCCGCAGGCCCGGCCATAGTTGCCGCGGCAACGTTGCTTTATATAATAAGTGCGTTAAAAAAACCGGCCTGAGTTATTGCCTGAATTATTGCCTGAATTATTGATTGAATTATTTAAAGCAGACCAAGACCGTGCTCTAAATCTTTTATCAAATCATCGGGGTCTTCCAGACCAGCATGGATGCGCATATACGGGCCCTTGTAGGGGAAGTTATATGTTTTGCGCGATTGATAAGGGTTATCGTGCACCACAAGGCTTTCATAGCCACCCCAACTGTAGCCAATGGGGAAAAGCTTAAGCCCCGCCATCATGCGGTTACGGTCGGTTTCGCTGTAACTGTCTTTTAAAACCACGCCAAACAAACCACACGAACCGCTGAAATCGCGCTTCCATATTTCGTGGCCCGGGCAATTTTCAAATGCCGGGTGGATAACTGCCTCAATCTCTGGGCGCGCGGCCAGCCATTTTGCCAACGCCAAACCAGTTTCGCCGTGTTGTTTAATTCGCGCGGCTAGGGTTCTAAGCCCGCGCAAGGCCAAATAACAATCATCCGGCTGGGGCGAATGACCAAACGATGATGCGGCCAGTTTTATTTTGTCATAAAGCGCGCGTTCGCGCATGGTGATTGAACCCATAAAAAGGTCGGAATGCCCGCCAATGTATTTGGTTATCGCTTGCACCGATACGTCAACACCAAAATCAAATGGTTTGTAATAATACCCGGCGCTCCAGGTGTTATCCATCACCACCAATGCGCCAGCGTCGTGCGCGACCTTGGCAATGGCGGGAATATCTTGCACTTCAAAGGTTATTGATCCCGGTGCTTCGGTAAAAACAACCTTGGTTTCCGGGCGCATAATTTTTTTTATGTTGCTACCTATCATCGGGTCATAATAGGTGGTTTCAACCCCAAATTTATTTAAGAAATTTTTACAAAACTTTATTGTAGGGTGATACGCGCTTTCGCTTACTAATAAATGATCGCCGCTTTTTAAAAGCCCGGCCAAAGTTACGGCGATTGAGCCCAAGCCAGAACCAACAATGATGGCATGATTTGCGTTTTCAAGTTTTCTCAAACCATCTTCAAGCGCATACGATGTCGGCGTTCCATATAGCCCATAAGAAAACGTATCAAATTTTTTTAAATTAGCCGCGTCCAGTTCTTCAACCGTGGGAAACGCAAAAGTTGATGCGTGGTATACGGGCGGGTTTAGGGCACCGTGATTATTTTTTAAATCATGCCCGGCAATACCAAGTTCGGTATCAATTTTGTATTTTCCGGTTTTATTTTTGTCAGGCATATAAGACCTTCCTTAAGTAACCACGATATACATCAACCAATGGTGGAATATGATAAAGTTGTTCCGATTATTAATCCTATAAGACTACCTGCAATTACTTAAACTATCAATTTTTCATGTTAAATTAAATGGTTATAAATTGTCAGGGGTACAATTAGCTTGAGGATGCTCGCCCATCGTGTTACCCCTGTCGGTCATAAATCTACCTTTAAGAATGACGGTGCAACGCCATCGCTCTGAAATTGTAGGTTA
>JAOULV010000347.1 GCA_029881835.1 Rhodospirillaceae bacterium | reverse complement strand
GTTCATGACCAATGTTTTATCTTCGATCTGTCTTACTTTGGTAATTCTGGCACGCGCAATTTCGGCGTATTCTTCTTCGCGTTCCAAGCCAATAAAATGCCGGCCCAATGCTTTAGCCACCGCACCGGTAGTGCCGGAACCAAAAAACGGGTCCAAAACCACGTCACCGACTTCGGAGCTGGAAAGTAAAACCCGGTACAAAAGGCTTTCGGGCTTTTGTGTCGGGTGGGCCTTTTTGCCATCTTTTTTCAGCCGTTCAGGCCCGGAACAAATTGGCAATGTCCAATCGGAACGCATCTGGAAATCATCGTTTAATGCTTTCATCGATTCATAATTGAAGCGATAACGCGCTTCCTTGTCGCGCGCCGCCCAAATAAGGGTTTCGTGCGCAGTGGTAAAGCGCCTACCGCGAAAATTTGGCATCGGGTTGGTTTTAAGCCAGACCACATCGTTGAGCATCCAAAAGCCCAGATCCTGCATTAACGAGCCAACCCGAAAAATATTATGATAACTGCCGATAACCCAAATGGAGCCATCGGGCTTTAATACCCTGCGTGCGGCTTTCATCCATTTTTTGCTGAAATCGTCATAGGATTTGAAACTGGCGAATTGATCCCAATGATCATCAACCGCATCAACCTTGGTGTTGTTGGGGCGAACAAGATCGCCTTCCAATTGCAGGTTATAAGGCGGGTCGGCAAAAACCATATCGACCGAACCTTCGGGCAATGAATCCATCAGTTTTACGCAATCGCCAACCAGCACCTGGTCCAATGGCATGGCGTTTTTTGCCTGCACATCAAAAGTTGCGGTTTTAGCTTTGTTTGATTTTGTGGTTCGCTTGGTCGTCATCGGCGCATCAAAGCAACCTTGGGAATCTGCGTCAAGAAAATAAATGGAATCAATAACTTATAGATGATTCCAACTAGCAGATGTTGAGTCCCGGCGAATCGCTGACTCAACATCTAGTGTTTTTTTGCTAAAAAAAATTATCGATTTTTTTCAATAATTGCACGAATGGGGGCAAAGCTTTTGCGGTGATGTTTGGTTATGCCCAGTTTTTGCAAACCTTCCCTATGGGCTTTGGTTCCATAGCCCTGGTTTGTTTCCCAACCGTAACCGGGGTGTTTTTGCGCAAGGCCCGCCATGATGCGATCACGGGTAACCTTGGCGACAATTGAGGCCGCGGCAATTGAAAGCGAAATTCCATCCCCCCGCACCACGCATTGGGTCTGGCAATCCAGTTTTGGTTGGCGGTTACCATCAACCAATGCAACCGTGGGTGGGGCATTTAGGTTTTCAACCGCACGACCCATTGCCAGCATTGTTGCCTGCAGAATATTTTTTTCATCAATTTCTGCAACATCTGCAATACCAACACCAATTACGGCACATTGGTGCAAAAGCTCAAACAGGTTTTCGCGCATTTTTGGTTTTAATTTTTTGGAATCATCCAATCCCAAAATTAATTCATCGCTTATTAGGTCGCGATCAATAATTACCGCACCGGCCACCACCGGGCCTGCCCATGGGCCGCGCCCGGCCTCGTCAACGCCGGCGATTATTTTGTCTGCAAATCTGTCTTCAATGGAAAAATCTGGCATACACTTATGGCTTCATCTGCGGTTTGCGTGCGGCCAGCCTAACATATTTATTTGTTTTTTGGGCTTAACTAAAGCCTAGTTTTTTCCAGAAAATTAACCCCGGGCATATTCCACTAATGGCGGCAAAACCCATGAATATGGCGGGCGCATAAAGCAGCCAATGAACCTGATCATACCCGCTTAGCCATATGCCCAACCCGATTACCGAAGCCATAAACAAAAACAGCATTCTTAGCGCATTTCCGACTTTGTGCATAAAACGTACCTCCCCATAAATAATGTGACTAAGCCAACCCTAGCACGGGCCGTGGTTTGTGCTGGTAGTACTTTGCGACCACACGAAATAAGCCCGTGCACGATGCTATTGGGCATTAGGTAATGGGTAATGGGC
>JAOULV010000346.1 GCA_029881835.1 Rhodospirillaceae bacterium | reverse complement strand
GTTTTAATGTGCTGCACCTCATGGGTTGGGATGCGTTTGGTTTGCCGGCAGAAAACGCCGCCATGCAAAACAACACCCACCCGGCGAAATGGACATACCAAAACATTGAAACCATGAAAGCCCAATTAAAAACCATGGGGCTTAGCTATGACTGGGACCGTGAAATAGCGACCTGCCATCCCGACTATTACAAGTTCGAGCAAAAAATGTTTTTGGATTTCTTGAAAAAAGGGATCGCATATCGCAAGGAAAGCTGGGTCAACTGGGACCCGGTCGACAATACGGTGCTGGCCAACGAACAGGTAATTGACGGCAAGGGCTGGCGCACCGGTGCACCGGTTGAAAAGAAAAAGCTTAGCCAGTGGTTTTTGAAAATCACCGATTATGCCGATGATTTATTGAGCGAAATTAAAAAGCTTGAACGCTGGCCCGACAAGGTGCGCCTGATGCAGGAAAACTGGATTGGGCGTTCCGAAGGGGCGCGGATTTTTTTTGAAATAAAAAATCAAAATGACAAATTAGAAATTTATACCACCCGGCCCGATACGTTGTTTGGTGCATCGTTTATGGCGATTGCCGCCAACCACCCGCTGGCATTGGAAATTGCCAACAACAATTCTGCCGCCAAGGCGTTCATTGCCAAATGCAATGCCTTGGGAACGTCCGAAGCGGCAATCGAATCGGCCGAAAAAGAAGGGTTCGATACCGGCCTTAAGGCCATGCATCCGTTTATTGCCGGGCACGAATTGCCAATTTACATTGCCAACTTTGTTTTGATGGAATACGGCACCGGCGCAATTTTTGCCTGCCCGGCGCATGATCAGCGCGACATGGATTTTGCCCGTAAATATAATTTAGCCGTAATCCCGGTGGTCGCACCGAAAGAAATTGCCGGGGCCGCAGCCGAGGCCGCATTTATAAAAGAGCTGGGCGAAAACGGAACAGAAGCATTTGTTGATGACGGTGTTGCGGTTAATTCAGATTTTTTAAACGGGCTTTCGGTTGATGATGGCAAAAAAGCCGCGATTGAAAAATTGAAATCATTGGGCGTGGGTGAAGGCACGGTTCAATATCGCCTGCGTGACTGGGGTGTTTCACGCCAGCGCTATTGGGGCTGCCCCATACCGATTATCAGGTGCGATACCTGCGGCGAAGTTCCGGTGCCGGAAACCGACCTTCCGGTGGCGCTTCCCGATGACGTTGATTTTTCCGTTCCCGGCAATCCACTGGCGGCGCACCCAACATGGAAACACGTTAACTGCCCCAAATGCGGCAAGGATGCGGTGCGTGAAACAGATACCTTTGATACGTTTTTTGAAAGCTCGTGGTATTTTGCCCGCTTCACGTCACCGCGAGACGAAGGCGCGTTTGATAAAACTGAGGCCGAATACTGGTTGCCGGTTGACCAATACATCGGCGGGATTGAGCACGCGGTTTTGCATTTGCTTTATTCGCGTTTTTTTACCCGCGCCTTAAAAGACTGCGGTTACATCGACCTGAAAGAACCGTTTGCCGGCCTTATGACGCAAGGCATGATTTGCCATGAAACCTATCAGACCAATGACGGCAAATGGCTAACCCCGACAGAAGCATTAAACATGAGCGCCGATGATTATAAAATTGGCCGTTCGGAAAAAATGTCAAAATCAAAAAAGAACGTGGTCGATCCGGAAAAAATTATCGGTGAATTCGGTGCAGATACCGCACGGCTGTTTATGCTTTCCGACAGCCCGCCCGAGCGTGACCTTGATTGGACCGACAGCGGGATTGAGGGCGCATGGCGTTACGTTGGCAGATTATGGCGCTTGATTAACGAAAACATTTCCACGCTAGCGCCTGCTGGTGCGGCTGTGGCAGATGATATTGAAGGCGCGGGCCTGAACCTGCGTCGCCAGATTCACAAAACCATTTTTGCCGTCGGCAAAGACCTTGATGCGTTTCATTTTAACAAAGCGGTTGCCCGCATTCGCGAACTTACCAACGCTTTGGAAGCGGAAAC
>JAOULV010000345.1 GCA_029881835.1 Rhodospirillaceae bacterium | reverse complement strand
GGCTATCGACTAAACCCCGTGAAATCGGGTATTCAAGCGCATACCCATTACCGCCATGAATTTGCAATGCATTGTCGGCATTGGCCCACGCCACCCGGGCGGCCAATAATTTTGCTTGGCCGGCAACAATATCGGAACGGTGGCCCGAATCTTTTTCCCGTGCGGCAAAATGCGTTAACTGGCGCGCGATCTGGGTTTCCACCGCCATCCACGCAAGCTTGCCCGCGACCCGGGGAAAATTAATAATGGCTTTGCCAAATTGGGTTCGTTCATGGGAATAACGCAGACCCAATTCCAGCGCGTTTGCCGCAACCCCGACGCCGCGCGCTGCGGTCTGGATGCGGGCTGCCTCAAACGTTGCCATTAATTGCTTAAACCCATTACCGGGCGTTCCGCCCAAAAGCGCACTATCTGGAACCTCTAAGCCGTCAAAGGCAAGTTCATATTCTTTCATGCCACGATAACCCAAAACTTCTATTTCGCTGCCGCTTATACCTGTTGTGGGGAACGGTTCTGTTTCGTTGCCGCGTGGTTTTTCCACCAAAAACATTGAAAGCCCTTTGTAGCCAGGCTCGCTCGCATCGGTGCGGGCCAAAAGCGTCATCAGGTCGGACCGTGCGGCATGGGTAATCCACGTTTTGGCCCCAGTTATGCGCCAGCCGTTTTCGGTTTTTTCCGCCCGGGTTTTCAAGCTGGCTAAATCGGAACCGGTGTTTGGTTCGGTAAATACCGCGGTCGGCAATATTTCGCCCGAAGCGATTTTTGGAAGGTATTTTTGTTTTTGTTCAATTGTTCCGCCCAAAGAAATAAGCTCAGCCGCAATTTCCGAACGGGTGCCAAGCGAACCCACGCCCAGATAGCCACGCGATAGTTCCTCCGTCACCACGCACATTGCGGTCTTGCCCATGTTCAGTCCGCCAAATTCTTCATCGATGGTCAGGCCAAACACGCCAAGTTCCGCCATTTGTTCAATTACCGCAATAGGGATAAGAATATCTTTTTGGTGCCAGTCATTGGCGTTGGGGGCAATTTCTTCTGCCGCATAACGGCGAAATTCTTCTGAAACCATTTCAAGGGTTTCATCATTTAATCCATCGTTGCCAAAATTAACCGTGTCTAAATCCAGCAACCGTGCGATTTGCATGCGCACGTCTGCGCTATTGCCATTTTTGCGAAATTCATCAGCCGCGCCATCGGCGATTGCATTTATGTCATTATCGCTCATGCCCATATCAGTTGGGCGCACGATTTCAACCTGGCTGATGGCAATACCGCCCGCCATTTGGTTTAGGTATTCACCCATGGCACTTTGCAAAATAAGTTTTTCCAGCTCGCCCAGCTTGCCCGTACTTTGCAAGCGTTCCCCCCACATGGCCATTTGTTCCAGCGCGGCGGCGTAGGTTGCAACCCAGGCTAAGCCATGGGCGGCAAATTGTTGGGTATCAATATCGCTATCCACAACAATTTTATTCACAGATTTAAGCGCATTATCGCTAAAGGTGCGGGCTTGGGCGGCGGCCGCGGTTGCTTTGCTAATTACATCATCAATCATTCGTCACCACCGGCCAAACAATCGGCAATGGTTTTTCTTCCCGGTTTTAATGCCTGCACCAACACCGCCATGTTGCCGGGTTTGTGTTTGTTGGCCAGCATTTTCATATGCGCCGCGGGGATTTCATCCCAGGGAAATACTTCCGACATGCATGGGTCTAAGCGTTTTTCAATTACCAAGCGGTTGGCCTCGGACGCTTGTTTCAAGTTAGCAAAATGGCTTCCTTGTATGCGTTTTTGCCGCATCCAGACAAAGCGGGCATCAAATGTTAAGTTAAATCCGGTGGTGCCAGCGCAAAAAACAACCATACCGCCACGTTTGACCACAAAACACGAAACCGGAAACGTTTGTTCGCCGGGGTGTTCAAACACCAAATCAACATCAACCCCTTTACCGGTAATATCCCAGATGGCTTTGCCGAATTTGCGGCATTTTTTCATGTAATCGGCGTAGCCTTCAA
>JAOULV010000344.1 GCA_029881835.1 Rhodospirillaceae bacterium | reverse complement strand
AAAAAGAGCCCAAAATTGTCAAATAATCACGATTTAAGGCGATATCCGGTTTTAAACATTGCCCAGCAGGCAACCCAAAGCGCCAGATCCATCAACGCCACAACCGCCATTCCGGTTGTTAACGAGGCATCGGAATAACCGATAAACCCATAACGGAACCCATCAATCATATAAAAAAACGGGTTGAAATGTGCGGCTACTTGAAAAAATTCGGGCAAGCGGTGGATGGAATAAAATGTTCCGGAAAGAAATGAAAGCGGGGTTACGACAAAATTGGTAAGCCCCGCAATGTGGTCAAACTTTTCCGACCACACCCCGCCCAGCAATCCCAATAATGAAAGCATCAGTGACGCCGCGACCGCATAATACGCAACGTAGAAAAAATCAAATATCTGAAAGGGAACAAAAAATGCGGTAACCACCGCGACCACAAAGCCAACCATAACACCACGGGTTACCCCGCCCATAGCCAAAGCAAATGTTAATTCATGCGCGTTAAACGGCGGCATCAAGGTATCAACAATATTTCCCTGCACTTTTGAAATCATGATCGAGCTGGAAGTATTGGCAAACGCGTTTTGCACAATCGCCATCATTATTAGACCGGGCAAAAGAAACTGGATAAACGCAACATCGCCAACCACCTTTATGGCCGAACCGATAGAAAGGGCGAATATAGCCAAAAACAGCAAGGTGGTTACAATTGGGCCAATAATGGTTTGGGTGTAAACCTTAACGAAGCGCCTGACCTCGCGTATATAAAGGGTATAAACACCCAGCCAGTTGTGTCCGCTTATGTTTTGCATGGCAATTATGCCTTCCTAAAAAATGTATCTGCCAATAGTTAGAAAATTGCGCTTTTCACTATATAATCTTCCTTGGGCGATTCTCCAACCCCGATAAACCTTGGGCAGGCAAATAATGATCAATAATCCCGATGATTATGACGAATTGACGGGCATTGGTACCGACAAGCGAAAAACAAAAAAAATAAAGCCCCCTAAAAAAATGACCGAGGCCCGGCTTGCCAACATCGCGCTGCATTATCTAGAGCGTTATTCATCCAGCGCGCAAAATCTCAGGCAGGTGCTTGCACGCCGGGCAATAAAATCAGCCCGCGCCCACCCCGAAACCGATATGCAAACCGTCAACGAATGGATTGATGCCCTTATCCAACGTTATATCGAGGTTGGCCTATTAAACGACGTGGCATATGCCGAAATAAAAACCCGTTCCGGCCTAGAGCGCGGTGACGCCCCGCAGGTAATTGCCATGAAGCTTGCACAAAAAGGGGTGGGCAAAGAAATTGCCGATGATGCACTGGAAAATCTGGCGGAAGATTTCCCCGTGCCTGAATTACAAGCGGCCCTTAACATGATAAGAAAAAAACGCATAGGGCCATACCGCACGGACAGTAAAATAAGGGCAGAAAAGCGCGAAAACGATTTAGCCAAGTTAGCGCGCGCCGGGTTTTCATATGATACGGCAAAGCGTATGATTGACGCAGATAGCGTTGAAGAGCTTATTTCAATGATTGAAGAAAACAAAAATTAAAGGTGTTTTTATGACCGTTACAATTTATCACAATCCGAAATGTTCAAAATCGCGCGCCACATTGCAATTGCTGCACGATAATGGGGTTGAGCCCAAAGTGGTTGAATACCTATCCGATACGCCAAGCGCGGATGAATTAAAAAAAATATTAAAAAAACTTGGCCTTGGCCCGCGTGATATTTTGCGCAAAAAAGAAGCCAAGGAAGAAGGTATTAATGATGGCCTTGATGGTGATGCATTAATTAAAAAAATGGTCGCCCACCCCAGAACCATTGAGCGACCCATAGTCGTCAACGGTAACAAGGCCCGCATGGGCCGCCCACCGGAACAGGTTTTAGACATTATCTAGGATAAAACAGTTAACGGCTAAATGTCAGGCCCCGCGTATGGTTCCGAGGAATTTTTGCACTTCCTTGCTCAACATTTCAGACTGACGGGTTAATTCGCCAGATGAATCTAGTATC
>JAOULV010000342.1 GCA_029881835.1 Rhodospirillaceae bacterium | reverse complement strand
CCAATAATTTTAGCGCAAGCGCAAGGTTAACCGCGGTGGTTGATTTACCAACTCCACCTTTGCCTGATGCCACGGCGATAATAGATTTTACGCCGGGCAAAAGCGGGCCTTCGGCTGGTGCTTCGTGGGAATGCCCAGCGTGGCCATGGTCATGGCCCGCGTGATCATGGCTATGGCCACCGGGTTCAGATTCTGCCGTCAGCACAACCGTGGCGGAAAGAACGCCATCTAACTCATGGACGACCTTTTCGGCTTCCTTGCGGATAGGCTCGGCCTTGGCGCCTACCGAAGGGGGAACAACCACCGCCATTACCACATGGCCGTCTTGCACCTGCAGGCCCTGAACCATGCCCTTGGAAACAATATCGCTATCGCCATCCATTACGGATTTAAGCGCGTTTAAAATCTGGTCTTCGGATACCTGAATGCCTTGCGTCATATTAATTTTCTCCAGTAGGGGGAATTTCCAAAATATATTAAATAATTAAACGCCAACCACAATTGCCATTAATTGTTCTGGCTAATTGTTATGGCCCGTAGCAAAGATAATATTGTTGCTTTGCGTTGCAAGGTGCCCTTGGGTGCCCTATAAGCGTCACAATTGCCACATATAAGGTTACATATAAGGTTACATATTAGATTTTTCAAATATAATTAATCAAAATTGCCATATAGGCTTGATTTGTTTCTAAATAGACCCATTTTTGTCCGGTAATTTTTTAGGGCAGTAGTATTAGGTTAGATTAACACAAAGGTACTTTTAGTACTTAAATCACAGGAAGGAATATAGCGAATGGCCTGGAAACCACAAGGCGGCGGCCCATGGGGCGGCGGCGGAGGCGGAAAAGACCCATGGGGTGGCGGCGGTAGTGCCGGTGGCCCCGGTCAGCCTGATATTGATGAACTTTTGCGCCGTTCGCAGGAAAAGTTCAAAAACATGATTCCGGGCGGCATCGGTTCGGGCCGTGGCATAATGCTGGCGGTTTTGGCAGCCATCGCCCTTTGGCTGGGTAGCGGTGTTTACCGTGTTGATTCCGGGCGCCAGGGCGTGGTCATGTTGTTTGGTGAATTTGTCCAGACGACTATGCCGGGGCTGCATTGGTATTTTCCTGCCCCCATCGGCAAGGTTTACACCCCTGACGTAGAGCAGGTTCGCCGCGTTGATGTAGGTTTCCGTAGTGCAGGCGACGTTCGTAACGTATTTGGCAACCGCGCCCCATCATCTGAACGCGACGTTTTAGAAGAAAGCATGATGTTGACGGGCGATCAAAACATCGCCGACGTTGATTTTTCGGTTCAGTGGAAAGTAAAAGACGCAAGTCAGTTCCTGTTTAACATTCGTGACCCGGAAAACACAGTCAAGCTGGCATCCGAAAGCGCAATGCGCGAAGTTATCGGCCAGACATCTTTGCAAGAAGCAATGACCAGCGGTCGCCAACAGGTAGCCGACAGTACAAGACGTTTATTGCAAGACATTCTTGATTCATACAGTGCCGGCATCACCATTACCCAGGTACAACTGTTAAAAGTTGATCCACCGGAAAAAGTTATTGATGCCTTTAACGAAGTTCAGCGTGCGCGCCAGGATAAAGAGCGCAAGCAGAACGAGGCTGAAACATACAGAAACAAAATTATTCCGAATGCACGCGGTGAGTCTGAACAAATGATCCAAGCTGCAACCGCTTATAAAGAGCGCGTTATCAAGGAAGCCGACGGTGAAGCAAAACAGTTTTTGTCAGTTTATGAAACTTATAAATCAGCAAAAGATGTAACCACCCAACGTATGTACCTTGAAGCAATGGAAGAAGTTTTAAAGGGATCATCAAAAGTTATTATCGATTCCAAAGCGGGTGGTTCGGGTGTTGTTCCGTACCTGCCTTTGCCTGAATTGCAAAAGAAAGATGGAGGTAAGGCACAATGATTAGCCCCAAGATAATTATTCTGGGCATAATTGCCGCAGCTATCGGCGTTAGCCTTTCTTCTGCTTTGTTTACGGTTGAACAAACCCAGCAAGCAATCGT
>JAOULV010000343.1 GCA_029881835.1 Rhodospirillaceae bacterium | reverse complement strand
CACTTAAAGGTATTTCCCTTGATGTACCGCGGGGGTCGTTTTTTGGTCTGCTGGGGCCAAATGGCGCGGGCAAATCCACCCTTATTAATATACTGGCAGGGCTGGTGAATAAAACATCCGGCAGCGCCAGCATTTGGGGTTATGACACAGTCGAACAAATGCGCGCGGCCAGACGTTCAATCGGGGTAGTGCCACAAGAATTAAATCTTGATCCGTTTTTTACCCCGCGCGAACTGTTGGACTTGCACGCTGGCCTTTATGGCGTACCGGCTGCTGAGCGCAGAACCGATGAAATATTAGAAGCGGTTGGCCTTGCCGATAAGGCACATGCCTATGCCCGCACCCTTTCCGGTGGCATGCGCCGCAGGTTATTGGTGGCCAAAGCATTGGTGCATAGCCCGCCGGTGCTGGTGCTGGACGAACCCACCGCCGGTGTCGATGTGGAACTGCGCCGCCAGTTATGGGAATACGTAAAAAAATTAAATCAGGCAGGCACCACAATTTTGCTTACCACCCATTATTTGGAAGAAGCCGAAGCATTATGTGACCGCATTGCCATTATTAACCACGGGCGGTTGGTGGCGTGCGATGAAACAAAAAATCTTTTAGGCAGGCTTGATTCCAAACGCGTTACCGTGGTGTTGGCGGATGAAATAACGGAAATTCCCGCATCATTAAAAGTTTTTGACGTCACCTTAAAAGACGGGCGCGAGCTTGAGTTCAATTACCAGCCCAGCAAAGTGCGTTCGGGCGATATTGTCAGCGCGGTCCAAAGCGCGGGCCTGCGCTTTGCCGAGATTGCCACCAAGGAGCCGGAGCTGGAGGATATTTTTGTCCAGCTAACCAGCGGGCCCGATTCAGAATCCTAATTCACTGAAAAATAACAAAAATTTCATATACCCGCCCAGCGTGTATTTAGTGTTTGACATACACGTACACCCGTATAAAGTGTTTTTTACAAACTAGAACACTTTAAATTGTGCATGCAAACATATGAAAAAACTATCATCCCGTCCGGACCAGCCCCCGCCCATCAACCGGCGAACCAATCAGGGCGTTCCTATACCCCCCGCTAGGAACAACGGGCGGGATGAAAATTTTCCCGATCATATTTTGCGAAAATCTATCTGCCTGGCCAACGCCCTTTCGTTTGCCGCCGGCGATTGTTCGGTTTGCACCACGCCCGACGCTTGCAAAAACATGGTTGGTGATGTGATGAACCTTATCTCGGAACTACATAAATAAAAGCAGTTCAAACCGCTTTTAATTTTTCACCGATTTTTTTTGATTTTAGCGTTTCGCGCGCTTTGGCATATTTTTCATCGTGCCAAAACATTGAACAGCCATTACACCCCAACCCGCAACAGCTATCTAACCCTTGGGCCGGGGTTTTGCCGGTGTGGGCGCGGCCTTTTAGGGTTGGTCGGGCATCAAGGTTTTCACGCAAACCGCGCTCGACATCCATGGCGATAAGGTTGCCTTGCAATAATTCTTGTTGGTCCTGGTTTAAAACCGCTTCGGTGCGCCCGACGGTCAGTGGGGGCAACAATTCCTTGATGTGGCCTAAGTCTTCATTATGAAACACGCTGGCATTAATGCGAATTGCGTTACCCACACCGGGGTTTGCGCTTTCGGAAATAACGCCGTTTTTGGCATTTTCAAATTCATACAAGCGCAGACGAATTGGCTCTAACTGGCTGGGGGCAAGAAATTCAATAACCGATCCGGCCTTAAGCCCGTTGCGCACCACAAAAATAATATCATCACCTTCCCAGTGGGAAATTGAACCGGCAAACAGCCAGCCGCCAACGGTTGCGCTACGGTCATAATTATGCGCGATGTTGCTTAAGCGGCCATCGTGAAAACCCAATGAATAACCACGGTTTTGCAGGGTGTATATTTCGCGCAGGTATGGTTCGGCCGACCAGTTTTCAGGGCTTTCATACCACGCATCGATTGCCCGGCGATAAGCGTGCGCGGTAACGGCGGCGTAATATTCAGATTTATTGCGCCCTTCTATT
>JAOULV010000340.1 GCA_029881835.1 Rhodospirillaceae bacterium | reverse complement strand
GTTCAACCGGGCCACCGGGGGCGGCCTGAACAATAATAAAGTTTATGGCCATTATCCCGAACAGGGTCGGGATAATTAACAAAAGTCGGCGAATAATATATGCGGACATTGTTTTAACCGTTACCTTGTGTTTGCCTATTGGGGCTTAAGCCCAGAAATTCCGCTATTGGTCGCCTTGGCTTTGGCTTCGTCATACCACCAGGTTGAAATGCGAAACCCGTAGGGTAATTCAACATCGGGTCTGGAAAATTTGTTCCAATAAAGCACCCGGTCATAATCGGCGTACCAGTGTGGTACTAGGTAATGACCCCATTGCAAAACCCTATCGAGCGCGCGGGTGCGGGCGATCAATTGTTCACGGTCAGGCGCCTGAACCAGACCTTCGATTAATTCGTCAACCACCGGGTCGGATATGCCCATATGGTTGCGCGAACCGTTTTCTTGGGCCGCCCCGGAACCCCAATAATTTCGCTGTTCATTGCCGGGTGAAAGCGATTGCCCCCAAATCATGGATATCATTTCAAAATCATGGGTTTCTAAGCGCTTTAAATATTGCGCGCTATCAACCGTGCGCACCCGCATAAAAACGCCAAGGCGTTCAAGGTTTTTGGCAAACGGCAATGAAATGCGTTCAAACGCGGGGCTTACCAACATCAATTCAAAATTTAGTTCCCGCCCGGTTTTTGTGTGCACCCGTTTACCATCAACTATTTCCCAACCCGCCTGTTTTAATAATTCATCGGCAATTTTTAAATTATCCCTGATGCGACCATCACCACGGGTTGCCGGTGGGTTATATTCGGTTTTAAAAACTTCATTAGGGATTCGCCCGCGATATTTTTCAAGTATTGCTAATTCATCACCCATCGGCAGGCCCTTGGCTTCAAGTTCTGAATTGCCAAAATAGCTTCGTGCGCGTTTGTATTGATCATAAAACAGGTTGCGGTTCGACCATTCAAAATCAAACGCATAGGCCAAGGCTTGACGGACGCGGGCATCACTAAACATTTCATTGCGTAAATTATAAACAAAACCTTGGATGGGCGCGGTATTATGATGGGTTATTTTTTCTTTTATAATAAGCCCGTTTTTAACCGCCGGAATGTCGTATCCGGTTGCCCATATTTTTGAAATATTTTCTGACCTAAAATCAAACGCGCCGCCTTTAAACGCCTCAACCGCGACCGAACCATCACGAAAATATTCATAACGAAATGTATCAACATTGTTATGTCCAATATTTACGTTTAGGTCCTTGCCCCAATAATCTTCCACCCGTTCATATTCAACAAACCGGCCCGGTTCAAATTTGCCAATTTTATATGGCCCGCTACCCAATGGCGGCTCTAACGTGGTTTTTTCAAATTCGCGCCCTTGCCAATAATGTTTGGGCAAAATTGGCATTTCCGAAACCGTTAATGGCAATTCGCGGTTGCCCACGGGTTTAAAGGTGAACTTGACCGTAAGCTTGTCAATGGCTTCAACTTTTTCAACGTCGGCGTAATAAAACCTAAAAAACGGCGGGCCTTTTTTTACCAAGGTTTCAAATGACCACACTACGTCATCGGCAGTTATGGGCTGGCCGTCATGCCAGCGTGCCTCGGGGCGCAGAAAAAAAGTTATCCATGTGCGGTCTTCGGGCATTTCAATTGAATGGGCTAACAAGCCATAGCGCGAAAATGCTTCATCGGCGCTGGCGGTCATAAGGGTGTCGTATATAACGCCTAATCCGTCCGCGGCTTCGCCCTTTATTATAAAACCGTTTAGGGAATCAAAACTGCCAAGGGATCCCTGGCTCATGGCTCCGCCCTTTGGTGCGGTTGGGTTTACATAATCAAAATGCTTGAAGCCTGATTGGTATTTAGGTTCGCCATGCATGGCGATGGCATGAACGCGCTTTATTTCGCCAGCGTTGGTTAATTGCGGTTGCAAACAACCAATACCAAAAGCCAGTAAAAGCATGGCGTAAAAAAAAGATGATTTGAAATTAATTTCCAAGTTTTTCAAGTGCCGCCCCATGAAC
>JAOULV010000339.1 GCA_029881835.1 Rhodospirillaceae bacterium | reverse complement strand
TCCCGGCCTGCCCTTCATGGGTCGGGGCAGGGAAAACCGCTGATTATCGCCATTTTTGGCCCAGTTTTCTATTGCCGGGCCACCGGGATAACCCAGACCCAAAACCTTTGCGGTTTTATCGAACGCTTCGCCCAAGGCATCATCGATGGTGGTGCCAAGGCGGCTATATTCGCCCACTCCTTTCACCACCAGCAACTGGCAATGCCCACCCGAAACCAGCAACAACAAATATGGGAACTGCACATCGTTATTGGAAAGGCGCGCACTCAACGCATGGCCCTCAAGGTGGTTAACCGCAATAAACGGGATATTTTGCCCCAGCGCGATTGCCTTGGCGGTCATCACGCCGACTATCACCCCGCCTATTAACCCCGGCCCCCCGGTGGCGGCTACGGCGGAAAGGTCAGAAAAACCAATGCCGGCATCATTCATGGCTTGGGCCACCACCGCATCGGTGGTTTCCATGTGGGCCCGGGCGGCGACTTCGGGGACAATGCCGCCATAGGGCTGGTGGCTTTCAATTTGGCTTAAAACCACGTTTGAAAGTATTTCCCCGCCATCCGTTACTACCGCCGCGGCGGTTTCATCACAGCTGGTTTCGATACCTAAAACAATCATATATAAAAGCCTTGTTTTGACCGTGGTGGACTTTACCCTTATCACATAATCTATACCACCATTGTTGCCCCAATTATTTTGCTATCACTCGCACGTATATTATCAGGAAAGATATAAGTAATGAGCATAACATCCCTTCGTATTGGCACCCGCGGAAGCCCGCTGGCCTTGGCCCAGGCCCATGAGACCGAGGCCAAGCTGAAAGCCGCATTTCCCGAACTGGACAAAGACGGTGCCACCGAAATAGTGGTTATCAAAACCACCGGCGATAAGATACTCAATCAGGCTTTATCCGACATTGGCGGCAAGGGGCTGTTCACCAAAGAAATTGATGACGCCATGATAGCCGGTGACATTGATATCGCCGTTCACTCAATGAAAGACGTGCCAACGTATTTACCGGACGGCATTCATTTGCCCTGCATGTTGGAACGCCACGATGTGCGCGATGCATTTATTTCTAACAAAGCCGCAACCTTGTGGGAACTGCCCCAAGGTGCGGTGGTTGGCACCGCATCACTTAGGCGCCAGTCATTAATTTTAAATCGCCGGCCCGATTTAAAGGTCGTGACCTTTCGTGGTAACGTGCAAACCCGATTAAAAAAATTAGAAGCGGGCGAAGTTGATGCCACCATGTTGGCCATTGCCGGGCTTAAGCGGATGAACATGGCAGACGTTGCAACCGCTATAATTAGCACCGAAGAATTTTTGCCTGCCCCCGGCCAAGGGGCCATCGGCATTACCTGCAGGGTTGATGATATAAGCGCCAATGATTATCTGCTTGGCCTTAACCATGAACAAACGTTTATTCGCGTTCAGGCCGAACGCGCGTTTTTAACCGTGCTTGATGGTTCGTGCCGCACACCCATAGCCGCACACGCATGGTATGACGGCGACAATACTTTGCGTTTTCACGGCCAAGTACTGCGCCCCGATGGTTCGGAAAGTTTTGAAGCAACCCGTTCGGGCATGGCGGCACTTACAGCCGCAACCGCCATGGGGCGTGATGCCGGGCTTGAACTAAAAGGGCATATCGGCCCTGATTTTTTTAACGTCTAAAAAAGCTGAGGCACATTTTTGCATATCTTGCTTACCCGCCCCGAATTTGACAGCCGCGCCCTAGCCGGTGTGTTGGGTGGTATGGGCATTAAAACCACCACCGCACCACTGTTAGAAATAATTTATGAAGACGGACCAAAGCTCGACCTTGCTGGTGTGCAGGCATTGTTGTTTACGTCTGCCAACGGGGTCAGGGCATTTGCAAACCGTTCGGATGAAAAAAATATTTTATCCCTTGCGGTGGGTGATGCCACCGCGCGCGAACTTGAACAAAACGGTTTTATAAAAATTAAAAGCGCCGAAGGTGACGTTTTTGCCCTTAGCCAACTAGCAAAAGACATGCTTGATC
>JAOULV010000338.1 GCA_029881835.1 Rhodospirillaceae bacterium | reverse complement strand
CCCGCCCCGGCCAATACCAGGCCCGGAATGGTAAAATCAAAAAATGAAAATTCATCTTCGCCCATAACCAACAAGGACGAATTAACCAGCAAGTTTGAGCCCGAACCAATAAGCGTGGTCATCCCGCCGAGTATGGCGGCAAAAGATAACGGCATCATTACCTTGCTGGCGGGCAAATCAAAGCGTTCGCCCAATGCCTGCATGATGGGAATGAATATGACCACAACCGGAATATTATTTAAAAACGCACTGACACCCAGCACGGTTAACAACACCGCCATGATGGACAGCCATTCATGCCCGCCGCATTTATCCAAAATTATGCGCGCCACCACATCCAAAATACCGGTGCGCACCATGCCCTGGCCGACCACCAACAACGCCAGAACGGTTATCAGCGCAGGGTTAGCGAAGCCCGCAAGGACAATTTCGGGCGCAAGGTTATTGACCCCCGGCCCACCCACCGGGAAAAAGGTGAAAAATACCATCAGCACGCAAAGCACGCCAAGGGATATGACCTCAATCGATATGCGCTCCCACGCATAAAGGGCAAAGGTTCCGGCAATTACGCCGAAGGTAACCCACATTTCAAAAGTGTGTGCGAGAGTGCTCTGCATGGGCCTAAGACTAGCTCTTTTTGACTAGGTTTTGGAAAAATTTGACATTAAGGCAAGAAAACCATTGGCAATATGGGGACAAAGGATATAGGTTCCCTTTTTTTTCAAATCCCAAGGCTTACCCCTAGTGTTTGTATCAAACCTTAGAAATCTGTTTTCCTTTCTGGCTTGGCTACCGCAAGTCAGCAAAGAAACCCTGCGCGCCGATTTAATAGCCGGGCTAACGGGCGCGGTAATCGTTCTGCCCCAAGGGGTGGCGTTTGCCATAATTGCCGGATTACCGCCGCAATACGGCCTATATACCGCCATGACGGTACCAATAGTGGCGGCATTGTTTGGCTCGTCCAAACATTTGGTTTCCGGCCCGACCACGGCGATTTCCATTGTGGTTTTTTCTTCCATCAGCGGCCACGCCCAACCGGGCACGCCCGAATTTGTTTCCCTTGCCCTGACGCTGACGTTTTTGGCCGGTGTTTATCAATTTGCCTTTGGTCTGGCACGCATGGGCATGGTGGTTAATTTTGTATCGCACACGGTGGTGGTCGGTTTTACCGCAGGGGCGGCCATTTTAATTATTACCTCGCAGATGAAAAACGTGCTGGGGGTAAGCGCCCAAAGGGGTGATAGCTTCTTGCATACATGGATGTATTTATGGGACGGCATAAGCACGTTCAATATTCATGTATTCGTGGTTGCGATTACGACCCTGATTGTGGCCATAGCGATTAAGAAACTTAAACCGCGTTATCCCAATTTGTTGCTGGCGCTTATTGTTGGCAGCTTTCTTTCATACTTTATTGACGGCGAGGGCAACGGGGTGAAGGTCGTGGGTGAAATACCCGCCCACTTGCCGCCCTTGAGCAGCCCCAATTTCAGCTTTGTCGCATTCAAGATGCTGGCACCCGATGCCTTTGCCGTTGCTTTGCTGGGCCTGATTGAGGCGGTTTCAATTAGCCGTTCAATCGCCGCGAAATCGCACCAGCGCATCGACAGCAGCCAGGAATTTGTCGGCCAGGGCCTATCCAACATTGTTGGCAGCTTCTTTTCCAGCTATGCCGGCTCGGGCTCGTTTACCCGTTCAGGGGTGAACTATGCATCGGGGGCAAAAACCCCGATGTCGGCCATATTTGCCGCGCTGATTTTAATGGTGGTGGTTTTGCTGGTTGCCCCATTGACCGCGCATCTGCCCTTGGCCGCCATGGGTGGGGTAATTTTGGTGGTGGCTTTAAACCTGATTGATACGAAACAGATAAAACATGTTTTGGTATCTTCGAAAACCGAAACCACAATTTTACTAACCACATTTTTTTCGACACTGTTTTTGGATTTGGAATTCGCAATTTATTTGGGCGTGTTGGTATCGCTGGTTATATTTTTGGCGCGAACATCGTTTCCGGAAATTGTTACGCT
>JAOULV010000337.1 GCA_029881835.1 Rhodospirillaceae bacterium | reverse complement strand
GGCCCGTCAGCGGAAGATTAATTTTATAAACCGCCCCGTCTATTTCAACTTTTACCATGTGCGAATTTTTTTCAGGGGTTGCGGATACAATGCGTATATCGGAACCGTTTTTTCCAACTAGCATGGTTTTGATGCCACGGTTTTTACAAACATCCGCCACTTGCAGCCCATCAGAGGTATCTACATTAACAACACAAACGCCGTCTTTGCTTATTAGTTCGGAAAAAAGCCTGAGCTTGGCATTCATGTATGCCTGCATGGTTTTGTGATAATCTAAATGGTCGCGCGAAATATTTGTAAACGCCGCCAAATTAATGCGGACACCATCAAGGCGGGATTGTTCGATGCCGTGGCTTGAAGCCTCAATCGCAAGATTATCAATTCCACTTTTTGCAAGCTCGCTCAAGGTTTGGTGCAATTTAACCGGGTCAGGTGTGGTGTGTGATCCGGGTTGGTTTATTTTTTGCATATCGGGGTTTGTGGTACGCAATCCCAACGTACCAATTGAGGCTGCCTTTACCCCAAGGTCTGTCCAGATTTGCTCAAGAAAAGATGCAACCGATGTTTTGCCGTTTGTTCCGGTAATGGCGGCCACGGTTTTTGGTTGGCCGGAATAAAACCTTGCCGCCATTTTAGCAAACTGCTGTCTGGGTTTGGGGTGATGTAATAGCTGAACATTATCGTTGCTGACGCTTGTCCCGTTTTCGGCCAAAATAACCCGCGCGCCACGATTAATGGCATCATTAATAAAATTAGCCCCATCAACGCTACCGCCGGGAAGGGCGGCAAACAAAAAACCATCTTTGACCATGCGTGAATCACAGGTAAGACCTGTGACTTCCATGTTCATATCCGGGCCGTTTTGTTTATATGCGTCTAACATTTCATCGCTGCTTTCGCTTAACAGTTCAATAAGTCGCACTTGCCCCTCCCTGCCGGGATGGCGACGTATTTATTTTTGTAGCTTTGGCTTCTATATAAAGCGGTGTACCGGGTGAATTTTCATCTTCACTATCGCTTGGTTGGGGCACTATTCCCTTTAGTGCGCCCATCCGGCTTACCACCTTTGCCACAACCGGGGCGGCAACCCAACCGCCGGTAGCGTAACCAAAGGTGCTTTTTATTCCTTTTGGTTCGTCCAACATAACAAACACCACATAACGCGGATTGTTCATTGGAAATGCGCCGACAAATGATGAAACAACAGCATCTTTCGAATACTCGCCACCCATTTGTTTTTCGGCCGTTCCGGTTTTTCCGCCTACCATATAACCATTTACGTCTGCGTTTTTGCCGGTGCCGTACCTAACGACAAGGCGCATCATTGCCCGCATAGCTTTTGATGTTTTTGGCGAAATTACGCGCTCTTCTATTTTTATATCATTTGCACCACGCTTAAGAATTGTTGGTCGCAACATTACGCCACCGTTAACAATTGCTGAAACCCCGGTGGCGACCTGTAACGGGCTAACCGCAATTCCGTGACCGTATGAAATTGTCATCGCTGAAATTTCGCTCCAACGATCGGGGTAAAGCGGGAAACCGACTTCAGGTATTTCTATTTGCGCGGGATCGAGCATGCCAAATTTTCTTAAATATGATTTTTGTCTATCAACGCCAACATCAAGAGCCATTTTTGCGGTTCCGATGTTTGACGAATAAACAAGAATTTCCGGTATCGAAAGCCAGCGTTTTTTTCCGTGTAAATCATTTATGGTGAAACGTGCTGCTTTTATTGGTTCCGATGTATCGTAACCATCGCTAATGCCAACCACGCCTGAATCAAGCGCGCTAGCAGTCGCAAACAATTTTAAGGTAGAGCCCATTTCATAAACGCCCTTAGTCGCGCGGTTAAATCCGTTCAAACCCAAGTCGCCGTTAGATGTATTTGGATCAAAATCAGGAACCGAAACCAACGCCAACACTTCACCGTTTTTTGCATCCAACACCACGCCAGCGCCACCGATTGCGCTAAAACGATCTTTTGCCAGCAAAATTTCTTCGCGCAGTATTGCCTGGATTCTTGTATCCAAAGATAAGTCAATA
>JAOULV010000336.1 GCA_029881835.1 Rhodospirillaceae bacterium | reverse complement strand
TAGTCATAAAAAACACAAAATCCTTGGCATTTGGTGGCGATAAACGGCTAAAAAGGGTCATGAACAGATACAAAATAATAATCGAATATGACGGCAGGCCGTTTGTCGGCTGGCAACGCCAAGATAACGGCCTTGGTGTACAGCAAGTCGTAGAATCGGCAGTTTTTGATTTTTGCGGTGAACAGGCAACGGTTTTTTGTGCCGGGCGAACCGATGCCGGGGTTCATGCCATGGGTCAGGTGGCGCATTTTGATTTAAGTACAAACCACAGCGAAGACACCGTTCGCGATGCCATAAATTTTCATCTGGTGCGAAGCCAGTATCCGGTGCAGGTATTGCAAGCACAAAAGGTGGATGAAGAATTCCATGCCAGATTTTCTGCCAACGAAAGACAGTATCTTTATCGCATATTAAACCGCAGACCGCGCCCGGCATTAGAAGCAGGCCGGGTTTGGTGGGTGCCGGTACCATTGGACGCAGAAGCAATGAACGATGCGGCAAATGTTTTGCTCGGCAACCATGATTTTACCTCGTTTCGTGCCACCAACTGTCAGGCCAAAACGGCGGTTAAGACCCTTGATGAATTGACCGTTGAACGCAAGGCTGAGGAAATACATATAAAGGTAAGGGCGCGTTCTTTTTTGCACCATCAGGTGCGCAACATGGCCGGTAGCCTTAAAATGGTGGGCGAAGGAAGGTGGAGCAAATCAGACTTGCAAGATGTTTTGCAAGCGCGCGACCGCGCCCGTGGCGGGCAAACCGCACCGGCCGAAGGGCTTTATCTGGTTCGGGTCGGATATTAAAAAAGGTATTAAATTATGGTTGATGAAAACAAACCGGAAAAACAAATTGCCAGCCTTACTACAGGCCTTAACACCGGCTCAGGTGATGGCGAAAACCCATCAAAACCCGATGCGGGCATGCCGATAGTCGGGGCCATTGGCGTGCTGTTCGGGGTGTTGGCCATTTTTTCGTGGGCAATAATTTTTGTGCCGCTTGCGCTTGTATTGGGTGTGATATCGCTTTTTAGCGGACGCGTTGGCTGGGGCGTTAGCGCAATCGTTCTTGCGGTAATCGGTATTATTACCTCGCCGATGATTATTATGATGTTGGGCTTAGGCGCAATACTGGCCTATTTTGGTATGCCGATGCCAATGTAGCTAGCCGTTTAACAACATGTCGGCTGGAATATTTATGGCAATGGCCACAGCCAAATCAGCCGCAACCACACCGATAGCCGCAAGGGCGGAAATACCCAGTGCCCCACGGGCGACAAACCAGCTATAGACAAGCATATAAATAAATATCACCTGCAATAACGGCGCACTGGTGGTTAATTCCAAAAGCCCGGTGACATCAGCCATAGCTATGGGCAGATAAAGCGAGTTTTGTATCAACACCGTCCAGTTGCGCGCAGTTCCAAAAGCAAAATAATTTTTTTGCCAGCCGAACTTTTTGCAGACTTCGATCATTATTAGCGGAAATAAAACCCACGACATAACATAAACGCTGGCTTCAACCACCGCATAACGAATAATGTCGCCTTCAACAAAACCGTTTTGCCATTTAAGGCCTAAAAATAAAATAAAAAATGGCGCAATAATGCCCGCCGCCCAGAACGAACCCCAAAACCCATCCCGGCTAGCGTCCATAAGGCGCAAACCAGAAGCATCAAAACGCGCTAGTTTTAATGCGCCAAGAACCGCATTAGCTGTTTTTTGGGTTACAATCATTTTTTACCACTTTTGAAAAATCCATCGATCATTTCGAAATATATTTCGCTTAAATTCTGGATATCCTCAATCGCGGCATTTTCATCCACCTTGTGGGCGGTGGTGTTCATCAACCCGAATTCTGCAACCGGACAAAAATCTTTGATAAAGCGGGCATCGGATGTGCCGCCTGATGTGCTTAGTTCTGGTGTTATGTTTGTTATTTTTTGTATTGCCGCAGACATAACAGATGAAAGCATTCCCGGTGGCGTTATAAAGGCATCACCGGAAACATCTATATCAAGCGTGTATTCACCACCGACAGCGGTAAATTTTTCCGTTG
>JAOULV010000335.1 GCA_029881835.1 Rhodospirillaceae bacterium | reverse complement strand
TTTTTCAGGGTCAACCCTTTGGGCAAAATCACGAATTTCTATTATAAGCGATTGCGCATTACGGGATATGTTTATAATCATATCCCCGTAATTTATACCATCATAGGCGTGCCTGATTACATTTTGACAAGCTTCATCAACCGCAAGCACTATATCTTGCGTTGCATCGTTGCTAAAACCACAATTTGCCGAAGAGCCTTCCACCACCCGACGCACAAGTTTAAGGCTTTCGGCGGTGGCGGGAACTGCGATCTTGGCCATTTTCCCATGGCCACCGGGCCCATCAGATTTAATTTTATCATCTTGTTTGCGGTCTTTCTTTTTGCGCATAGCAAATGGTGTGGCGTCATCAACAACCAAAATCGTTACATCGTCGCGAAGCACGCTTGAACCATCTTTAATATGCTTGGCTATGGCGCTTATGCGCTCCCTTGGGGGAGAATTTTTTCCATCATTTATAAGTTTTATAAGCCCGTCCGCGCCCAGTTCTTTTTCGCCGATATACCCTTCGGTTACGCCATCGGTAAAAACATAAAATGCCCCACCATCAAGATTGATGATTGTTTCTTCGGGGGGTTTGCCCATTGCAATATCGGGTAAAATTCCGACAGGCGGCATTGATGCGCTAAACGAGCTAACCTTCCCATCCGGCATAACAAGCAATGGTGGTTCGTGCCCGGCATTGGCGATGCGAACCGTTCCTTCCTTGGGGTCGTAAACCCCGATCATCATGGTTACGAACATTCCGCGCGAAGCTGTCTCAACTACTTCGGCATTTATTCTTGCAATCAGGTTTCCGGGGTATGGGGTTTCCTTGCCCAAACAACGAAACAGGCTCGCGGTTTTTGCCATTAATAATGCGGCGTTCATTCCTTTGCCCGAAACATCGGCCAAGGTAAAACACGTGCGCCCGTCTTCTAGTTCAAAAAAATCATAAAAATCACCCGACACCACCCTTGCGGCTAAGTTTACGCCGGCCACCGGACTGTCGGTTTCGCCATCGGGGGGAAGCAGGCTTTTTTGTATTTCCCCCGCTAGTTCTAGCTCGCGGGCCATTTTTTCCTTTTCCACAAGCTCAATCGCCATGCGCGCATTCAAAATTGCCAGACTTGCCGATGCCGCTAATGTTTCAAGCAGTTTAAGATCTTCGTTGCTGAAAAGATTGTCGCCACCGTGCTTGTTGACCATTTCAATTGCGCCAATTTTTTCACCCTTGACCCCAAGCGGGGCGCAAAGAATTGACCGGGTGGTAAATCCGGATTTTTTATCAACAACATTATTGAAAGAAGGATCCTTGGAAACGTCGCGGACTATTTCACTGATGCCAGCGCTAACCACGCGCCCGACAATTCCGTCCGTTGCGTTAATTGTAAGACCGGAAATATCAACCGGGCCAAAGCTGGCATGGCAGACAAGCTTGTCGCCGTTGTCATTCAAAAGAAAAAGCGCGCCCCCTTCGGCGTTTAACATGGCGGCTATGCGCTCTAGGCCGGTTAAAAAAACCGAATTTATATCCCCAGAAGTCGCGAAATCCCGCCCCATGGACGCGAGAATCTCTAGCTGCTTTGTATTTTCCATTTCGCCAGCCAATTACTTTCCCCCAAGCATGATTCTGCACCAATACGCCCCGATGCGCTATTTTTCCATAAATATACATAAATGCAAAAAATGTAATATAAACAAAGTGATCATCGCCAATAATCGGCATATTGGTAGATAAATAAGACTACTTCGGCGATGATGGCCCTACTAATCAACAGGGAAAGGCGACTGTTGGGATTATTCTAATAAGCAAAAACACTATAAAATTTCCCTGAAAACCGCCAGTTTCATTGGGTTTTGCGGGATAACTAGATTGACACTCGGGCCGCTACATAATATTGAGAGTACGGCGTTGACTTAAGTCAATGTTGACTTAAGTCAATTTTGGATAACGCCATTATATTCGCCGATGCGGGGGGGTCTCGCAAAGGCACAATCAACATTCACCCAATTCATGGGGAGGGACAATGACAACAGACGCACACGCATCCGCACACGCGCACGCCCATCACTGG
>JAOULV010000334.1 GCA_029881835.1 Rhodospirillaceae bacterium | reverse complement strand
AGCGAAACTAAAAATACCCTTTACTGCTCTTTTTGCGGCAAAAGCCAGCACGAAGTCCGCAAACTTATTGCCGGGCCAACCGTATTTATCTGCGATGAATGCGTTGAATTGTGCATGGATATCATTCGCGAAGAGCACAAAAGCTCGCTGGTCAAATCAGGCGACGGCGTTCCCACACCTAGCGAAATTAAAGGTGTGCTTGATGATTATGTAATTGGTCAAGATTTTGCCAAAAAGGTACTGTCAGTTGCGGTGCACAACCACTACAAGCGTCTTGGCCATTCATCAAAGGCATCCGACGTAGAGCTTGCAAAATCCAACATTTTGCTTATTGGCCCGACTGGTTGCGGTAAAACATTATTGGCGCAATCGCTGGCTCGCATGCTTGATGTCCCATTTACCATGGCCGATGCTACCACGTTGACCGAAGCGGGTTACGTGGGTGAAGACGTTGAAAATATTATTCTCAAGCTTTTGCAATCAGCCGATTACAATGTTGAGCGCGCCCAGCGCGGCATCGTTTACATTGACGAGGTGGATAAGGTTTCACGTAAATCCGACAACCCTTCAATAACCCGTGACGTTTCGGGCGAGGGTGTGCAGCAGGCATTGTTGAAAATAATGGAAGGTACCGTTGCCTCCGTTCCGCCCCAAGGTGGGCGTAAACACCCACAGCAGGAATTTTTGCAGGTAGACACCACCAATATTTTGTTCATCTGTGGCGGCGCGTTTGCCGGGCTGGATAAAATTATTTCCAAGCGCGGCAAAGAAACATCCATTGGCTTTGGCGCCGATGTGCGTTCCGCCGATGAACGGCGTACCGGCGATATTTTGCGCGAAATCGAACCAGAAGATTTGCTGAAATTCGGCCTTATCCCAGAATTCGTTGGCCGCTTGCCGGTACTGGCAACGCTGGAAGATTTGGACGAAGACGCGCTTATTACAATTCTGACCGAACCTAAAAACGCGTTGGTTAAACAATATCAGCGCTTGTTCGAAATGGAAGATGTTGAATTGACCTTCACCGACGGCGCTTTGACCGAGGTTGCCAAAAAAGCGGTTGAAAGAAAAACCGGTGCCCGTGGCCTGCGCTCAATCATGGAAGGCATCTTGCTTGAAACCATGTTTGACCTTCCCGGCCTTGACGGGGTTGAAGAGGTGGTAATAAACCGCGAAGTGGTGGCCGAAGGGGCAAAGCCGCTTTACATCTATGCCGACCGCGCCGAAGAGGTAGAATCGACAGCCTCTTAAATAGCGCAAATTAACGCCAAAACACCAAACCGCCGGAAAAATTGTTCCGGCGGTTTTTTTTGTTCACGATATTGTTGGATGCAGTAGTTGGGCTTGAATCTCTTGATTTTCGGGCCATATCAATGGTGTGCCCTGGTTATGCACGTTAAATTGCCCCCCTAGCACTTGAACGGGGCCGCAAACAAGGCCATCTTTTATGGGCTTTAAGGAATTTATTGATAATTGCGTGACTAAGGTCAAATAGGGCCAAATATCCGATCAATTTAAACAAAAAACGGAAAACAAAAAATGACAACAGATCCAACGATCGAGACAGCCAAGCCACAAGCCAAAGACGGTCTTTTGCCTGTGTTACCGCTTCGCGACATTGTGGTTTTTCCCCACATGATCGTACCTCTTTTTGTTGGCCGTGATAAATCGGTTCTGGCCCTTGAAGACGTAATGCGCGAAGACAAGCAAATTTTGCTGGTTGCGCAAAAAAACGCAGCCCAAGACGACCCCGGAGCAGAAGATATCTATACGGTTGGAACCGTTTCCACGGTTTTGCAGTTGCTTAAACTTCCCGATGGAACCGTCAAGGTTCTGGTTGAGGGCGGGCAACGTGCAGTAGTAAATAAATTTGATGAAAGCCAGCCGTTTTTTCAGGCCGACGTAAGCATAATTAAAGAACCGGAAGGCGACCCCCGCGAGATGGAGGCATTGTCGCGCTCGGTGGTTACCGAATTTGAGCAGTACATAAAATTAAATAAAAAAATACCGCCCGAGGCATTGGTCTCAATCAACCAAATCGAAGACGCATCAAAGCTA
>JAOULV010000333.1 GCA_029881835.1 Rhodospirillaceae bacterium | reverse complement strand
ATTGGTAAGGAATTATTGGCAGAGGCTGAAAAGCATGCGTTAAAACACAATGCCACCCGCATGCGCTTGGAAGTTCATCAAAAAAATAAAAAGGCGCAAAAGTTATATACCAATATGGGATATCGCATTTTTGCCGTGCATGAAGATTATTATGAAGACCACGCTAACGCAGTACGGATGGAAAAACATCTCGCACCGCATTTAGCCCAACACCTTAACCATGTGCCGTTTTATGCCCAAACGCTAGAGTTCACTTGTGGGCCGGCGTGCCTCATTATGGCGATGAATGCGATTGATAAGGGCGGGGAAGCGGCCGCAGACCGTGCCCTTGAATTTAAATTATGGCGTGAAGCCACGACAATTTTTATGACATCTGGCCATGGTGGTTGCGGGCCGTTGGGGTTGGCGTTGGCGGCGCGCAAGCGTGGTTTTGACGTCAGCGTGTCGGCCAGCAATGAAACCGAAATGTTTATTGATTCGGTCAGAAGCGACACGAAAAAAGATGTTATCCGCTTGGTTGAAGAAGGGTTCCAAACAGAACTTGCGCAAACCGGAATAAAAGTATCTGACATCCAATTAAGCGCCAAGGATATTTGCGACCACCTAGATAGTGGGGCCATACCAGTGGTGCTTATCAGCGCCTATCGCTTAAGTGGTGATAAAATACCCCACTGGGTTGTAGCAACGGCCCATGATGATAGATTTATTTATATTAATGATCCATTTGTCGATGTTGAGGAAAATCGCTCGCCCACCGATTGTATTGGGATTCCCATAACCATGCGCGAATTTGAACGCATGATGCGATTTGGTCGTCACAAACATTTTGCCGCCGTAGTAATAAACAACAAAACAAAGGAAAAAGACTAAAAATGTCACGCTACACTATAGTCGTTGACCGAATAACCGATTGGCGTTGGCCAAGAGAAGGGCTCAATCTTGTAACCGCCGAAGAATTTCTCTCGCAGGCACAAAAAGAAGGCAAGCAACCAACACGAATTATAAATTTGTGCCGCCGATATAATTACCTAAGTGCGGGATATTATTGCTCGTTATTAGCCGAAGCCCGCGGGCAATTACCAATGCCGACCGTTGCCGACGTTCTTTCGATGGCAAAGAAAAGCCTTTATTCTTTTGCTTTGCCGGAAATGGAATCTATCTTAAATAAAATAATAAATCGGCTATCGGACCCACCCGAAGAACCATTTGATCTTTATTTTTTCTTTGGCCGCTCCTCTGACGCACGGTTTAAGCGCCTGGCGGCAGAATGCTTTGATATTTTTCGCTATCCAATCTTGCACCTTGAGATAATACCTGGGAAAAGGTGGAAAATTGCATCGATAAATCCAATAGGTTTGCATCATGTCAACGATGAGCAAGCGCACGTTTTTTATGACGCGGTCAACGCTTATACCCGTGCACGCAAAGAACCGGGTAAGGATAACAAGCCAGCACTTTATAACCTTGCAATATTGTATGACCCGGATGAAGCCCTGCCGCCATCTGACATGGCAGCATTGGAAAAATTCGTTCGCATTGGCCAGTCAATGCGCGTTGACGTTGAGCTTATAACTAAAAAATCCTACCGCCGCATACCGGAATTTGATGCTTTGTTTATTCGCACCAATACGGCGATTGATCATTATACCTATCAATTTTCGCGCAAGGCCGAACAAGAGGGCCTAGCGGTTATGGATGACCCGACCTCAATCTTGCGTTGTACCAACAAAGTATATCTTCACGAATTGATGCGCCGTCACAACATTCCAACCCCCAAAGGACACATTATAAACCGGGGTAATTTTACCGCTGATATCTTGCCGCAGATGGAACAAGACCTTGGTTATCCGATGATATTAAAAATCCCCGATGGTTCTTTTTCCCGTGGAATGCACAAGGCAAAAACCGCAGAACAGGTAATGCAATTCGGGGCAGAACTGTTACAGCGATCACGGCTTATTTTGGCGCAGGAATATATTTATACGGAATTCGACTGGCGGGTCGGTATATTGCGCGGTGAACCATTGTATGTTTGCCAATATCGAATGTCGCGAAATCATT
>JAOULV010000332.1 GCA_029881835.1 Rhodospirillaceae bacterium | reverse complement strand
CCGGATCGGGTTCATTTACCCGTTCAGGGGTAAATTATGCATCGGGGGCAAAAACCCCGATGTCGGCCATATTTGCCGCGATAATTTTAATGGGTGTGGTTTTGCTGGTTGCCCCATTGACAGCACACCTGCCCCTAGCCGCCATGGGCGGGGTAATTTTGGTGGTGGCTTTAAACCTGATTGATATGAAACAGATAAAACATGTTTTGGTATCTTCAAAAAGCGAGAGCACAATTTTACTAACCACATTTTTTTCGACACTGTTTTTGGATTTGGAATTCGCAATTTATTTGGGCGTGTTGGTATCGCTGGTTATATTTTTGGCGCGAACATCGTTTCCGGAAATTGTTACGCTGGCCCCCGATATTGACCATCGCTATAACAAACACATCTTAACCGACACTTCAATTAAACCGTTGCGCGAATGCCCCAACCTGAAAATTGTGCGGGTTGATATGTCTATTTATTTTGGTTCGCTCAACCATATTGAAAAGAAACTTTACGATATTTCTGAAAAACAGGGCGTGAACCACATATTGATTATGGGTGCGGGCATAAACCTGGTTGACCTTAGCGGTTCTGAAATGCTGTTGCATCTGGCCGAACATTTAGAAGAAAAAGGTGGCGGTTTGTATTTTTGCAATCTCAAACCCGGGGTTTATCAATCCATGGCTAGGGCCCATTTGATACGCGATATCAAGAACTGGCATTTCTTTGACGAAAAGAAAACAGCGCTTGAAACCCTGCGCAGGCTTTTCCGCCGCCAAGGTGTGTGCGAAAACTGCACCGTCAGGGCGTTCAAGGAATGCCAGGTTAAAATTGACGATTAAAATCTAAAACCGTTGATGGGTTATTATTGCCCCAACCACCAGCTTTTGGGGTTGGAAATGGGCAGACCTTTTTCCATGGCAATCCAGCCCAAAACAACGCGCGCGACAAACCACAAACCGGCGGCAAAAAGCAAAACCGGGCCGATGAATATAATCGTGCTTAAAACCCCGATTAGAATATAAAGCGCCATAATCCAGAATGTGCGAATTAGGTAGGTGTAATGGGTTTTAAGCCAGCCCTGGGCATCGCTTTGCACAATGTAGGCAACGATTAGACCGGCAAAGGCCGCGGGCAAAACAAAAAAGCTGGCCGCAAACAGGCCATAAACAATGCGCCGGGTGGTCAGGAATTTTTCAATGTCGCTGACGCTTTCACGCAGGTTTTGTTTATCGTCCATCATTGTTTTTCCTTAAAAATCCAATCCCGCTTTAGGGATTATGGTGCGGGCGGCGAGACTCGAACTCGCACGGGCTTGCGCCCTTGGGATTTTAAGTCCCATATGTCTACCAATTCCATCACGCCCGCATAAGGCCGTTTGTGGAACACCTAAAAGGCGTCCACCTTATATAACATAAATTATAATTCTCAACCGGAAATGCTCTCGGTCTCGGCTTCGCCTTCGCCCGATTTGCCGCCTAAATCTGCAATCATTTTCAGCAAATCGGCCACTGCCTTGTCAATCGGGGCATCATCAACCCCCCTGACCACAAGATTGACCCCGAATTTTTTTACCCGAAAAAACGGATAAGAACCAATTTCCACATCCGGATGCGCTTGTTGCACCAACCCAAGGTGCTGGGCGATTACCCCTTCGGTCAAATCGGTGTTGACCGTGCGGCTTTTTAATACCCGCCCACCGGCCAAGGTATGTTTTAGCCCGTCAAACATGGCCCGCGTAATGGCCGGAACCCCCGCCATCACATAAACATTTTCCATTTTAAAACCGGGCGCTTTGGATACCGGGTTATCAATTAATTCGGCCCCAACCGGCATATCGGCCATGGAAAGGCGGGCATCATTTAATTCAAAGGCATAATGTTTGCGCAATATTTCTTCTGCCGCACTATTGCGAACAAAGGCAACGCCAAATGCGCGGGCGACCGATTGGGCGGTAATATCATCATGGGTGGAACCGATGCCGCCGGTGGTAAATACATAATTGTATTTTTTTCTGGTTTCGTTTACGGCGCTAACGATTGCGCTTTCGTCATCGGGGATGACGCGCGCTTCC
>JAOULV010000047.1 GCA_029881835.1 Rhodospirillaceae bacterium | reverse complement strand
GTTCAAAAAATAAATCCATCAGCATGGACTTACCGCGCCCCACGCCGCCGTAAAAATAAAGCCCTTGTGGTGCGTTTTCTCGCCTACGCGCAATGCCAAAACGTTCTCGCCAGCCTTGTTCGCCCGTAAGCGGTTCATATGATTTAAGGGCGTTGTGCAGGCTTTGCAGTTTCTCGACCGCCAGCGCCTGAGTCTGATCGGGCCTAATTTTGCCCGACCCAATCTGTTCACGATATTGTGAAAGCGGCCCTTCAGCCATTGGCCCTACGCCTTTTTACCAATTTTTAACCATAAACAACGTTAAGCGGCAAAAATAAGCGCGTAAAGCGCGTAAATTGCCGATTGCACTGGCGAAACGCTATGGACAGACTATCTTAAAGCATCACCCTTTTAAGCTTAAACGAACAAACATTAATAAAGGCAATAAACAATGAGCGATTTTGAAACATGGCTGTTTGTTATGGAGCAACCCATAAGGCTGGGCTTTTTCTTTGGGGTTTTTGCCGTGATGGCGGCGCTTGAAATGATAAGCCCCAGGCGAAAACTTAGCGTTTCAAAGCCGCTCAGATGGTTTTCCAATTTAGGGATAGTGGTTTTAAATACCCTTATTGCCAGGGCCATATTGCCCATGGCGCCAGTAATGTTTGCCAGCCTTATGGCCGAAATGGGCTGGGGGGTGTTCAATTTTTTTGCCATACCCCCGGCAATCGCCATAATCGCGACCATTATTTTGATGGATTTTGTCATTTGGCTACAACACGTAATGGTTCATGCGGTACCGCTATTTTGGCGCTTGCACCGCCTACACCACGCTGATTTGGATTATGACGTCACCACCGGGGCCAGATTTCACCCCATCGAAATATTGCTTTCGCTTGGTATAAAATTTGCGGTAATTGCCCTGTTGGGCGCGCCCGCTAGCGCGGTGCTGGTGTTTGAGATAGTTTTGAACGCCATGGCCATGTTCAACCACGCCAATTTCAAGCTACCATTGGGGGTTGATGCGGTGGTGCGCACATTGTTTGTAACGCCCGATATGCACCGGGTTCATCATTCGATTGTACCGCAAGAAACCAATTCCAATTTCGGTTTTAACCTTTCCATCTGGGACCGCCTATTTGGCACCTACATCGCCCAACCCACCGGTGGCCACGAAGGCATGACCATCGGCATAGACATGTTCAGAACGCAAAAAGATGAACGCTTGGACCAGATGCTTATTCAGCCATTTAGGGGCGCTGCCGGCGAATACACCATCAACCGGCGCGATTGGCCCAAAAATAACGGGGAAGGCTAACCATGCAGGCTGGGCGCGAAACAAATGATTTACGCTTTGCCGTCCAGCATATCGGTTTTGAGGCCGATTTCTATCATCCCTTGGGCAAGGGCCTGACTTTAAGCGAGAGCGTGATATCGGCGTTTGAGGGCGAAAAAGACGACGCCGAAATATTTATCCAAAATGCATCGGGAACGCGTTTTAGTTCAGATGAAATCTTGAGCTGGTTTTTGCTGCAAACCAACACCACGCTGGCCAAACATTTGCCAGGCGATGCGCTAGAACGCGGTGGCGGCGATGTATTTGTGACCTTCCCCATTCGCTTTGATGAAGGGGTTTTTCATATGCAGACCATAAAAGGTGATGTTGACTTGCGTGGGCTTAGCCTTTTGGTCAAGGTTTCAATCGTGCGCAAAAACAAAGATGACAAAAATTAGAACTAAAGAAATCTAGCGCCGGTTTATCAGCAATGATTTAATCTCACCGATGGCCTGTCCGGGGTTTAGGCCCTTAGGGCACGTGTTGGTGCAGTTCATGATGGTATGACAGCGATAAAGCCTGAACGGGTCATCCACGTTATCAAGCCGTTCGCCCGCCGCTTCGTCGCGCGAATCGGCAATCCAGCGATAGGCCTGCAATAAAATTGCCGGGCCAAGGTAACGATCACCGTTCCACCAATAGCTGGGGCAACTGGTCTGGCAGGAAAAGCATAAAATACATTCCCACATGCCATCCAGCTCGGCGCGTTCATCAACACTTTGCAGGCGTTCCGATGTGGGTGCCGGGGTATCTGATTTAAGCCACGGTTCAATGGATGCGTACTGGGCGTAAGGAACGCTAAGATCGGGAACCAAATCCTTGATAACCGGCATATGCGGCAGAGGATAAATTTTTACATCACCCCTGATGTCGGCGATGGGTTTGGTGCAGGCAATGGTGTTGGTGCCGTCAATGTTAAAGGCACAGCTACCACATACCCCTTCGCGGCACGAACGCCTAAATGTCAGTGTCGAATCGATTTCATTTTTAATTTTTACCAAGGCGTCCAAAACCATCGGCCCGCAGGTGTCCATGTCGACCACGTAGGTATCAATGCGGGGATTTTCCGATAAATCCGGATCATAGCGATAGATTTTAAACGTGCGGGTATTGCCGGCACCCGCAGGGGCGGGCCAGGTTTTACCCTTTTTCGGGCGCGAATTTTTTGGCAACATAAATTCGACCATATCAGTACACCCTCATCAATACACCCATATCAATATACCCATATCAATATACTCTGGCTTTCGGTTCGATGTATTCGACCTCGTCGGTTAGGGTCCAGGTGTGAACCGGACGATAACCAAGCTTTACTTTTTTATCTTTATCAACCCAGGCGATGGTGTGTTTCATCCATTCATCGTCGTTACGATCAGGGAAATCTTCACGCGCGTGCGCACCCCGGCTTTCTTGGCGCGCCAGGGCCGAATGCACGGTCGCTTGTGCACAATCAAGCAGGTTTTCCAATTCCAACGCTTCGACCAAATCGGAATTCCATATCATCGAGCGATCATTAACCCGGATATCGCTGACCGATTTTGCAATTTCGTCTATTGAACGCTGACCGTCAGCCAAAGTTTTTTCGGTGCGAAATACGGCGGCATCGCGGTGCATGGTTTTTTGCATATTCATGCGAATGTCGGCGGTGGGAAGCCCCCCGTTGGCGGTGCGCAAACGTTCAAGCCTAGAAAGCGCCGGGTCGAGCAGTTCTTTGGGTATGGGTTTTTGATCGGCCCCCGGCGTCACCATGGCGCGGGCACGAAGTGCGGCGGCGCGACCAAAGACCACAATATCCAAAAGCGAATTGGTGCCAAGGCGATTGGCCCCGTGCACCGAAACACACGCGGCCTCGCCAATGGCCATCAATCCGGGGCAAACGGCATCTGGGTCTTTTTCGGTCGGGCGTAAAACTTCGCCATATATGTTGGTGGGAATGCCGCCCATGTTGTAATGCACGGTCGGAATAACCGGAATTGGTTCTTGGGTTACCTCGACCCCGGCAAAGACTTTGGCGCTTTCGGAAATGCCGGGCAAACGATGGGCCAGCATGTCGGCACCCAAATGTTCAAGATGCAAAGATATATGATCGCCATCCGGGCCAACGCCGCGCCCTTCGCGTATTTCCATGGTCATGGCACGCGATACAACGTCACGCGAGGCCAGATCCTTGGCAGTGGGGGCGTAGCGTTCCATAAAGCGCTCACCATTGGCATTGGTAAGATAACCCCCTTCGCCACGCGCACCTTCGGTTATAAGCACGCCTGCGCCATAAATACCGGTTGGGTGAAATTGGACAAATTCCATGTCCTGTAACGGCAAGCCGGCACGGGCCACCATGCCGTGCCCATCACCAGTGCAGGTATGCGCCGATGTGCACGAAAACCAGGCCCGGCCATAGCCGCCGGTGGCAAGCACCGTTTGTTGGGCCTGAAAACGGTGAATGGAGCCATCTTCAAGGTTCCACGCCACCACCCCACGGCAAACACCTTCTTCGTCCATGATTAAATCTATGGCGATGAATTCGACAAAAAATTCCACATCATGTTTTAACGCTTGTTGATAAAGCGTGTGCAAAATGGCGTGACCCGTACGGTCGGCCGCGGCACAGGCGCGCGGCACCGGGGCTTCGCCAAAATCGCGCATATGCCCGCCAAATGGGCGTTGATAAATTTTACCTTCTTCATTGCGCGAAAACGGCACGCCGTAATGCTCCAATTCATAAACCGCCGGAACCGCGTTTTTGCACATGTATTCAATTGCGTCTTGATCGCCCAGCCAGTCCGAACCTTTTACCGTGTCGTACATATGCCAACGCCAGTTATCATCCGCCATGTTGCCAAGCGCCGCCCCGATACCGCCTTGGGCCGCCACCGTGTGGCTACGGGTCGGGAATACCTTGGTGATGCAGGCGGTTTTAAGACCGGCGGTAGTCATGCCGAGTGACGCCCTGAGGCCCGCCCCACCTGCGCCAATTACGACGCAGTCATAAACATGTTCGCTAATAGGGATTGCTTCGCTCATGATATCTCTTATCCAGCAAGGGAAATTTTTAAAACCGCAAATACAGATGATGCGGCAAACAACATGGTTCCGTATTTAACCACTAATACCATCGCCATTTTTATGGCTTCGGAATGAACATAATCTTCAATTACCACCGTAACGCCCAATTGGGCGTGATGGAAAAGGGTAACAATAAATAAAACCAGAAAAACGGAATTGCCAAATTCAGAGGCCCAGGCATGAAACGACTGATAATCTGCACCGGTAAGTGTGATAAGCGAATAAACAAACCACATTGAAAGCGGTATCAGCGCAACCGCGCTCATGCGTTGGGCCCACCAGTGATGTACCCCTTCACGGGTGGAGCCAAGCCCGCGCACCCGGCTGAGGTTGGAGCGAAGCTGGCGTTTATTGCGCGCCATATCAACCATTGGTTTTCATCCTATAGCTTTCCCACATGACCATAAGCCCACATCCAGCTAAGCAGTGTAAGCGCGATTGAACCAACAACGACCAGTGCGCCAGTAATGCGCAGGCGGGTTAAATCAAACCCTTTGCCCATATCCCAGCCAAGGTGCCTTAGGCCATTTAACAGGTGATAAAAGAGCGAAAACGTAAAGCCAAACAAAACCAAACGGCCAAACCATGATTCCAGCACTATTTGCGCGCGGGAAAATGCGTCCGGCCCATAGGCCGCCGCCGCCAGCCAATAGGTCAACAACATGGCGGCAAGCACCAAAACCAGACCAGTCAAACGATGGGTGATGGAAAGCACCGAGGTTACCTGCGGGCGGTAAACCTGAAGATGGGGTGAAAGTGGTTTGGCGTCGTCTCGCATGCTTATATCTTTACCCTGTCATTTTGGTTTTTCTTACTTTGGAACCCAATTCCCGCTTAGTCAACGTCGCTTAAAATTGCACTTAAATCATGTGGGCATCAATACCGTGTAATCAAGGTCAAGGACCACTGTGTGGTCATATTCGTCTTCACCGCTGCGATAAGGGAACCCTTCGGCGCTGTGGTTTTTGCAAACAACCGTGCGCAGGCGTAACGCGCCTAAATCGCTACGTCCTGGTATCTGGTCTTTTCCCAGTATTTCCGACCATGCATAAAGAGTATCACCGGCAAAAACCGGGGCGGCGTGGGTACCGCCATTAATCGCCGCAACCTTGAAAGCATTACCAAGGCCGTTAAAGCTAAGTGCGCGGGCAATAGAAATCACATGTCCGCCATAAACCAGCCTTTTGCCGAAGCGGGTATCTTTGGTCATTTGGGCATCAAAATGCACGCGGGCAGAATTTTGATAAAGCCGGGTTGCCATTTGGTGTTCGGCTTCTTCAACCGTGAACCCTGCGATATGGTCGATGCGTTCACCGGTTTCATAATCGCCCCACAAATGTTGACTGCCGGAAAGTTCGGTATCATAACCCGATAAATCAAGCGCGCTGGGAATGGGCAGTTCCTTGGTCGCAGACATCGGGTCTAATTCCGGGGTCAAGAAACCCTGCGCGGGGGCATCAATATCGCGCTTGGGCACCATAACCCAGCGGACAAAATCCAAAACCGGTTCATCGTTTTGGTTTGTGCCTTCGGTGTGCACCCAAACAATGCCGGTTTTGTTATTTGAATTTTTCTTTAGCCCAATAACGCTTGATGTCGCTTTCAAGGTATCGCCGGGATAAACAGGCGTGGAAAAACGACAAGAGGCATAGCCCAAATTGGCAACCGCGTTTAATGAAACGTCACTTACGCTGCGCCCAAAAATTATATGAAACACCAAAAAATCATCAATCGGTGCGCCTTCAAAGCCAAGGTTCATGGCAAAGGTATCTGATGAATTAAACGCAAAACGCGAGCCATAAAGCGCGGTGTAAAGCGAAACATCGCCTTCGGTTAGCGTGCGCGGCGTTGAATGAACAAGCTTTTGCCCAAGGCGAAAATCCTCAAAGAAATTTCCCTTAGATGTTTTATCGCTCATAAAAATTTCCATTTGAATATCAACCAGCAATATCTGCTTCGAGTTCTTTTATCCGCTCGGACATTTTGACTATCCTTTGGGCCTCTACAATATGAAGATTTTCAACTAATTTTCCATCTATTACCACAACCCCATCGCCCTTGCTGCGTGCCCCATTGAAGGCGGCGATTATATCTTGCGACCATTTTACCTCGCCTTCCGAGGGCCCGAAAATTTCATTGGCTTTGGCTATGGTTTTTGGATGTATCAAAGTCTTTCCGTCAAAACCAAAATCAACCCCTTGCAAGCATGATTGTTCAAACCCTTCGTCATCGCTAAGGTCAAGATGAACCCCATCAAGAATTGAAAGGCCATAAGCGCGCGCGACTATTAAACAGTGGCCCAAGCTCATCACCATGGGGATGCGTTCACGGGTATGGTGGGCATGAAGGTCTTTGGCCAAGTCAGACGTTCCCATTACCAAACATGATACCCGCACGCTGGCACTGGCAATTAGTTCGGTGCGCAAAACCCCCCGGGGGGTTTCTATCATGCACCATATTTTCATGCTTTCCGGCGCGCCGGCCTCAAGCATTATGCGTTCAAGCTGGCGCACGGCATTGGCGCTTTCGGTTTTGGGTAAAAGTATCGCATCCGCCCCCGAAGTGGCGGCGGCAACAATATCTTTATAGCCCCACGTGGTATCTAGCGCGTTTACCCGAACCACCACTTCACGCTTGCCGTAACCGCCCGCTTTTATTGCTTCGGCTACATTTTTGCGTGCCTGTTTTTTGGCATCGGGGGCTACCGAATCTTCCAAATCCATTATTATGGCGTCACAGGCCAAGGTTCGGCCTTTTTCTAGGGCGCGAACATTGGCGCCAGGCATATAAAGTACGCTTCTTCTGGGGCGGGATGTATTTGGCATCGGGGGAGGTCTCCGGTTAGTTTTCAAGATTATGCTAGCCAATTTACTGGTTAAAATATGCTCTTTAGAAAGCCCGGTTGCAAGTTTGCTGAATATTAACGCCAAATGCTATAATATCGCTTGGCTGTACTGGGGGCCTTTATTGAGAGCCTATGAATGTCTGATTACCTGAAAAACATCAAAGTTCTTGTGGTTGATGATAACCCGTTCATGCGCACCATTGTGCGCCGGGTTTTAAACCAGTTTAATGCCCTTGAGGTGCGCGAAGCCAAAGACGGGGCCGATGCCATGGACGCCCTGACAATGGGCGATTTCAAGCCCGATATAATCATTGCCGATTGGATGATGGACCCGCTAGACGGGCTGGAGCTCACCCGCTGGATACGCACCGGTGATGACACCCCTGATCCGTTTTTGCCGGTTATAATGATGTCGGCCCATTCCGAACGGGGCCGGGTTACCGAAGCGCGCGACGCGGGTGTAAATGAATTTTTGGTAAAACCGTTATCGGCCAAATCCATCATGAAGCGGATACAAACCATAATTGAACACCCGCGCCCGTTCGTTCGCACCGACCATTATTTTGGCCCTGACCGCAGACGCCATGACAAACCGTTTTTGGGCCAAGAACGACGAAACGATTATGACCTAAAAACAGATGAACAGCTGGCGGAAGAAGCCAAGGTCGGCATTTCCGCTGCAGTGTCTTAGATGTTCGCCAACATTATTTAGATAAATAATCTTCGATTAAGGCTTCGGCTATTTGCACGGTATTTAATGCCGCGCCCTTGCGTAGGTTATCTGAAACCACCCACATGCTAAGGCCGTGTTTTACCGTGGGATCAACCCTAAGGCGCGAAACAAAAACCGCATCTTCGCCCGCGCATTCAACCGGGGTGACATAACCTTCGTCTTTGCGGAAATCGACCACCGAAACACCGGGCGCGTTTTTCAACGCCTTGCGTGCGTCTTCTTCGGAAAGCGGGTTTTCAAATTCAATATTGATCGCTTCGGCGTGCCCAATAAACACCGGGGCACGAACGCAAGTGGCAATCAGCTTGATATTCGGATCAAGTATTTTTTGCGTTTCGACA
>JAOULV010000331.1 GCA_029881835.1 Rhodospirillaceae bacterium | reverse complement strand
GCAAATGATTAAACGCCATTGGCTAATTGCAATTATTATTTCTCTTTGGCTAATAAGCATCAGTATTTCATTTTTTAATTCACCTTATGATGTGATGTATAAATACATTGCCGTTCAGCGCTATCTACAGACCATAACCCACGTGATATTTTTTATTTGTATCAGGGATTATGTGACCCGTTATCCGGTTCAGCTAAAACCGCTTTTCCTTGCCATTTCCATGGCCGGCATTTTTGTTTTGGTGGTAATGGCTGTTTTGTTGATTGGTGAAGATTTTTCATCGTCTGAAACTTCATATCGGTGGATGCACCAGCCGCCATTAAATTTAAATATTCGCCACACCGGATACCTAATAGCAGCGGCCATCGGGGCCGGCATCGGACTTTGTTTTTTGCCTAACATTACGAAAATTGGGCGCGTAGGCGTAATTTTGCTTTTAACGTTGCTGGTTGCATTTATGTTTTGGACCGGTGGTCGCGGACCCATGGTTAGCGCTTTATCTGCCTTTGTAATAATTGGCGCGGTTGTCCATTGGAAAGGAAATTCCGTTCGCTTTTTTTTAATTGCATTTGTTGTTTCATTTATTTTTGGGGCGATATTGGCAGAAATTTTTGCCGTGTTTCCGTGGAACGGATTATCTGATTCGGTGTCCAGATCGGTAGGGGCAACAACTCTTAATGAGCTGGGTTCAAATAGAATAGAAATCTGGCTTGCCACATGGGATACCATTAAACAATATCCGTTATTTGGTTTGGGTTCGTTTGGCTATGTGTTTATGCCAAATCACGTTTTTGGCTTTCATCCCCATTCGTTCATATTGCAGTTTCTAATAGAATGGGGGGCGGTTGGAACATTGCTAATAATTAGCGCGCTAATAATCGGTTTTTATAATGGCCTGCGCGCGCAGGTCATAGACCGGGCAGAAAAATTAAACCCAATTATTATTTCTGTCGGCGGGGTTCTTTTATCTCTTGGGGTTTTGGGTTTGGTTGATGGAACACTTTTTTACCCGCAACCAACCCTTTATCTGGTTATGGCCCTTGCCATTTGGACATCCCCGCAGGCGCAGGAAAAATAAAACTAAAAACAGGCACCAAGGGTGCCCGCGCCGAATGGCGCGCTCTTGATTATAAAGGCCCCACCAACAAGAAAAACCCCCGCAACCTTTTGAGTTACGGGGGTTTTTTGTAATAGATAAGGCGTTGAGCCTTGGGTGTGGGGCCTTATTAGAAGCCCATTCCACCCATGCCGCCCATGCCACCCATGCCGCCCATATCGGGCATGCCGCCTGCGCCGCCGCCTTCACCTTTCGGTTCGGGTTTATCGGCAACCATGGCTTCGGTGGTGATAAGCAGACCGGCAACAGATGCCGCATCCTGAAGGGCGGTACGCACAACCTTGGTCGGGTCGATGATACCGGCCTTAACTAGGTTTACGTATTTTCCGGTCTGGGCGTTAAAGCCGTGATCGGAATCTTTGCCTTCAAGAACCTTGCCGGAGATAACCGCGCCGTCATGACCGGCGTTTTCGGCAATCTGGCGAACCGGGGCCTGAATGGCACGACGAATGATATCGATGCCCACGTCCTGGTCCGAGTTTTCGCCTTTGAGTTTGGCCAGCGCCTTGGTTGCAAACAGCAACGCGGTGCCACCACCCGATACAACGCCTTCTTCCACGGCCGCGCGGGTTGCGTGAAGTGCATCGTCAACGCGGTCTTTGCGTTCTTTCACTTCAACTTCGGAACCGCCACCAACGTGGATAACCGCAACACCGCCAGCCATTTTGGCCAGACGTTCTTGCAGTTTTTCTTTGTCATAATCGGAAGAGGTTTCTTCGATTTGTGCACGGATCTGGTTGCAACGGGCTTGGATGTCTTTCTTGCCGCCGGCGCCATCAACAACAGTGGTATCGTCTTTGGTGATAATAACGCGCTTTGCTGTGCCCAACATATCAAGGGTCACATTTTCAAGCTTGATGCCCAAATCTTCGGAAACCACGGTGCCTTTGGTCAAGATGGCAATGTCTTGCAACATGGCCTTGCGCCGTTCGCCAAAACCAGGGGCTTTAA
>JAOULV010000330.1 GCA_029881835.1 Rhodospirillaceae bacterium | reverse complement strand
ACCAATACCGATACCAGCGACATTGATGCAACGGTGGCCCAGGTTTGCGAATTGGCCGGTGCGGGTTCAGAGCTTGTGCGCATAACCGTTGACCGCGATAGTTCTGCCGCCGCCGTTCCGCATATTGTCGAAAAAGTTCGAAATCTTGGTTTTAGCGTTCCGCTGATTGGTGATTTTCACTATAACGGCCACACCCTTTTGGCCGATTACCCAGATACCGCCCAAGCCCTTGATAAATATCGCATAAACCCCGGTAACGTGGGCTTTGGCGATAAAAAAGATTCTCAATTTAAGCAAATGATTGAAATAGCAATCAAGCATAACAAACCAGTGCGCATTGGGGTTAACTGGGGCAGCCTTGACCAGGCGTTGGCCGAAAAATTGATGGATGAAAATGCCAAACTAAACACACCAAAAAGCGCAGACGAAGTAATGCGCGAAGCAATTGTACGCAGTGCGCTTGATAGTGCAAAAATGGCTATTGATACCGGAATGCGCGATGACAAAATAATTTTATCGTGCAAGGTAAGCGACCCGCGCGAACTAATCGCGGTTTACCGTGAACTGGCAACGCGTAGCAACCATGCGCTTCATCTTGGCCTAACCGAAGCGGGCATGGGGATGGGTGGAATTGTATCATCCACTGCGGCGCTGGCGGTTTTATTGGAAGAAGGTATCGGTGACACCATTCGGGTATCATTGACGCCTCTGCCAAACGAAAAACGCACGACCGAAGTTTTGGTAGCGCAGGAAATATTGCAATCATTATCATTTAGAAATTTTTCACCACAGGTTACATCGTGCCCCGGATGCGGAAGAACTACCTCAACCTTATTTCAAGAAATGGCAAACGATATTAAAATTTTTCTATCCGAACGCATGGGTGAATGGCGCAAAATTTACCCCGGGGTCGAGGGCATGAAGCTTGCAGTTATGGGTTGCATAGTAAATGGTCCGGGCGAAAGCAAAAACGCCGATATCGGTATTAGCCTTCCGGGCAACGGAGAAAACCCGTCGGCCCCGGTTTTTGTTGATGGAAAAAAAGTCGCAACCTTAAAAGGCGACGATATTACCGAACAATTCAGGGGCATGGTTGAACGCTACGTGGTTGAACGGTTTGGCGCCGCCGAAACCAAGGGGCAGGGCAAATGACCGTTTCCGAAAAACCCGCACTGCACCCGTTGGTGGTTGGCGCAAACCATAAATCCAGCACCATGATGTTGCGTGATCGTATTTTTGTCGAAGAAGACCGGGCACCCGATATTTTGCAACAGCTAAAATCACTGGGGGTTAAGCAGGTAATAATTGTTTCTACCTGTGACCGGGTTGATTTTATTGCCATTTGTGAAAATCCCGAAACCGTCCGTGGCCATTTGCTTGATGCCATGGCGCTTGAAGGGCAAATGAAAGCAAGCGAATTAGAGGGGCAAACCTATAGTCTAACCGATGGTGATGCAGTAGCGCACATTTTTAAAGTTTGCTCATCCCTTGACAGCCTAATGATTGGCGAGCCGCAAATACAAGGACAGGTAAAATCGGCACACCAGTTGGCGTTGCGTGCGGGAACGGTTGGCCCGGAATTAGAATCGTTAATGCAGGCGGCATACGGTGCGGCCAAAAGGGTGCGCAGTGAAACCCGCATCGGTGAAGGCCCGGTCAGCATGGCATCAAGCGCGGTGCAGGTCGCGCGTGATTTGTTTGGTCAGCCCGAACGTTGCCGGGCATTGTTAATTGGTGCGGGCGATATGGGCGAACTAATCGCCAGCGATATGAACCAAGCCGGCCTTGGCCATTTGAGCGTAATTCACCCCAGGGCACGCCGGGGCGAAGCCATAGCCAAAGAATTATCCGCCCATACCGCCCGGTTTGAAGATTTGCCCGAATTATTAATCAATAGCGACATCGTCATCACCGCGTTGGGATCGCGCAGTTTTACCCTTAACAAAACAGACGTCGCCAGCGCATTAAAGGCACGCAGAAGACGGCCAATATTTATTGTTGATGCCGCCGTGCCCGGCGATGTTGAACCGGCGGTTGAAGAATTAGACGATGCATTTGTTTACGGCCTTGGCGACC
>JAOULV010000329.1 GCA_029881835.1 Rhodospirillaceae bacterium | reverse complement strand
CTACGCGCTCAAAAACCCCAATTTTACTGATGTCGGCAATCACCGGGGCGGGGGTTGGTGATTTTTTGACGGCCATTGATGAATATCTTTCGCGATCTATGGATATTATAGAGGTCGATTTGGACCCGGGTGATGGCAAATCTCTCAGTTGGCTTTATAATCATGGCGAGGTGGTAAGCCGTGAACAGGGCGATGATTTTGTAACCCTAAAAGTAAGGTTAAGCGATGAAAACAAGATGCGCTTTAACCAAATGCGCGAAATCTAATGGTTAGCGTTTACTTAATTTACATCCCCTAAAACACTTCGGCATTTTTTGTTTTTATTATTTTTCAAACATGGTTTTGTTTCTTGTTTTTTCGAGAAATCAGGCACTTTTTTGTTTGACTATCTTTATCTACTAGTAGATAATAGCAGTTAGTTTTCCACATGGTAAAAATGACTGAAAATTAATGGCGGTGTCACAATGGCTGAAGCAAGGGCGCAAAGTAAGTGGCGGGATAAATACAGGTTTGTAAAAACCCAGCTTAACGTCATGGCCAGAAAAATAACCCACGATGGCCTTGATGAAGTTGCAAAAACTTATAACCTAAAAGGAAAGGGCGAAGCGGTGGCATTTTGCTGTTTCATAACCCGCGCGCAAATGCAAAAAGGGTGGAACGATCCAAAATCAAAAATGATGCTGGATTCACTGGCTGCTAGCTTCAGGGGGCAGCGTGATATTTATTCACCTTAAAGGTAATCATGGTGCTATATTGCACCGCAAATTGTATAAAAACACAGCAAAACCCTTAGAAAAATCATCAGGGAGAAATTAAATGAAAACCGCATTTATTGGTCTTGGCGTTATGGGCTATCACATGGCAGGGCACCTTGCCAAAGCCGGCCACGATGTCACCGTTTATAACCGCACCATGGCAAAAGCCGATAAGTGGGTGGCTGAATTCGGTGGGGCCAGCGCCAAAACACCAAAAGAAGCGGCAAGTGGGGCGGAAATTGTATTTTCATGCGTCGGCAATGATGATGATCTGCGCTCGGTAATTTTGGGTGATGACGGTGCGTTCGCCGGAATGGGCAAGGGAACGATTTTAGTAGATAACACCACCGCCAGTGCAGAGGTCGCGCGCGAACTTTATGCCAAGGGCAAAGAACTGGGTATCGATTTCATTGATGGTCCGGTTTCCGGTGGTGAAGCAGGTGCCGTAAACGGCCAGTTGACCGTAATGTGCGGTGGCGATGAAGCACCTTTTAAGAAATCACAGCCCATAACCGATGCTTTTGCTAAAGCCGTTACGCTGATGGGTCCATCGGGTGCCGGACAGTTGACAAAAATGGTCAACCAAACCTGCATTGCAGGCTTGGTTCAGGGGCTATCGGAAGCTATTAATTTCTCCGAAAAAGCCGGCCTTGATACAAAATTGGTAATTGATGTTATTTCCAAGGGTGCGGCCCAGTCCTGGCAGATGGAAAACCGCGCCGCAACCATGATTGATGGTAAGTTTGATTATGGTTTCGCGGTCGATTGGATGCGCAAGGATTTGGGAATTGTATTGGCCGAGGCCGACCGCAACGGCGCGCAAATGCCGGTAACCGCCCTGGTTGACCAATTTTATAAAGAAGTTCAGGCCATGGGCGGCAACAGGTGGGATACATCAAGCCTGATAAAGCGCCTTACCCAAAACGGATAAAATTATTTTTCGTTTTTACCAAGCGGATATCCAACCCTGCCGGGGCCGGGGATATTGTGCGCTGCATAGGCGACAATGCCAAGTATAACCGCGCCAATAAACACGGCTATTATGAAATACCAGCTTTCAGCTATCCCCTCGGTGCCATGAACCGCAATCAAGGCCGCGGCACCACCTGGCGGGTGGGTGGTGTCGGTCAATGCCATTACGGCGATGGCAGCTGAAACCGCCAAGGCGGCGGCTAGCCATTCTTCGACCGGGACAAAATTAGCTATCAAAACACCAATTGTTGCGCCGATTAAATTTCCCAACAATAGCGCCTTTGGTTGCGCCGCATGGGTGTGGGGCATGGCAAAAACTATTACCGATGATGCGCCGAAAGAGCCAATCA
>JAOULV010000046.1 GCA_029881835.1 Rhodospirillaceae bacterium | reverse complement strand
GGTTGCAGTGCATGACGTATGGCGAAAAGATTGACCGTTGATGCGGCAACGTCCAAAAGTGAATCAATCATCGTGGAAAGCAGGCTAACTGAATCTGTCATTATCCATGCGACAAATTTTATCGACACAAGCGAACCAGCAACCGCAACCGCAACATACGTTGCCAGCCGCATCAACCGTTTGTTGTCTTCGCGGCTAGTCGATATGTCTTTATGGTGGTCTGTATGATTGTGCATTTAATTATTTCTCATGGATAGATGCGCTTGCTTGCCCAGCCACTATTGCTTTTTTCAAACACCACACGTTCATGCAAACGGAACGGACGGTCGGCCCAAAATTCTATTCTTTGCGGTATTATGCGAAAGCCTGACCAAAAATCGGGTCGCGGAATATCACCAACGGCAAACTTGAGCGCAAATTTTGCCACCCTTGCCTCCAGCTCAAACATTCCTTCTAAGGGTTGTGATTGTTTTGATGCCCACGCCCCAATGCGTGAATCGCGCGGACGCGATGCAAAATATTCATCAGCCTCAGCATCGCTAACCATTTCAACCGCGCCGTTTATGCGCACCTGCCTGCGCAGGCTTTTCCAGTGAAACACCAATGCACCCACCGGGTTTAGCTGCAAATCGGCCGCCTTGTCGGACCCAAGGTTGGTGTAAAATACAAAACCGCGCTCATCCACACCTTTTAACAATACCATCCGTGCCGCAGGCATGCCGTCCGCCCCCACCGTTGCCAGGGTCATGGCGCTGGGGTCGTTGGGCTCGCTCTTTTCGGCCTCGGTCAGCCATTGCTCAAACAGCCTTATGGGGTCTTCGTTGGTGGGGATTGAGCTCATATATATGCGTTACTTCCGGTTATGATGGCGGGGCATTTTCCTGATTATACCTATTTTAGCCCCATAACCAATTGAAACAAAAGGACTGTATCAATACCGCCTATTATCGTTAATTTTTAGTAAGGATTTAAGGGTAACCTTTGCCTAAAATCCACCCTTGCTTGGGGCGCATCAACAGGGGTTTTCGTATTTATGCTTTCAAGGAAAACAACAATGATCGGACAATTCGGCGGCGGTTTTTTTAAAAAAATTATTATTGTATTGCTGGGCGCGTCCCTGCTTGGTGCGTGCGCCAATAACGAAAGCGGATCGCGCAAGGCCGGAACCATAATCGGCGGCGTTTTAGGTGGAATAATCGGATCAAAAATGGGTGGCGGCAGCGGTAGGGCGGCCTCAATCGCGCTTGGTGCCGGTTTGGGTGCAGTTTTGGGAGATGAAATAGCGCGCCGCTTGACCGAACGTGATCGACAGATGGCCGAAGCCACACTTGACGATACACTTGAAAACGGCGAACCGGATAGAAGTTCTGGCTGGTCAAACCCCGAAAGCGGAAATTCCGGCACCGCCAAAGCCGGGGAAACCTACGAACAGGCAAAAACCGGTGCAGACTGCCGGGATTTTGAAACAACCGTATTTACCGATGATGGTGAAAGCACAGCAACCGGAACCGCGTGTCGCAACGAAGACGGTTCATGGCAAGTCGTGCGTGAACCGAGCGCATAAATAATATTTTTTTATTATTGAAAGAGATTTAACCAAATGCATGACCCCTACAGCATTTTAGGCGTGTCAAAAAACGCAAGCGAGCAAGCTATTAAAAATCAATATCGCCGTCTTGCCCGGGAAAACCACCCGGATTCAAAACCCGGTGACAGCGCGGCTGAAGATCGTTTTAAAAAAATTTCCAGTGCCTACGCGATACTTTCAAACCCCGCCAAGCGCAAAAAATTTGATTCAGGCGAAATTGATGCGAATGGCAACGAAAAACATGGTGGTTTTGGGTTTTCTTCCAGTCCTTCCAGGTCGCATCCCGGCAGCAAAAACCAAAAAAGCAGATTTGAACATTTTTTCAAAGATAGGCAGAAAAAAACTTCACTAAAAGCCAACGGGGCAAGCGTAAACTACACCCTTAATGTTCCGTTTGCCGAAGCCGCACTTGGTATCAACAAAACCGTTCGCATGGCGACCAACAAATCACTGAAGGTAAAAATACCACCCGGAACAGAAGACGGACAGGTTCTGCGCCTAAAAGGCCAAGGCATGGCGGGAACGGGTGGTGGAATCAGTGGTGACGCCATGGTGGAAATAAAAATAGCGCCGGATCCGGTTTTCACCCGCAAGGGTTTGGATATTTTTTCCGAACTTCCCATCAGCATTGATGAGGCTCTGTTTGGCGCTAAAATAGAGGCCCAAACCATTCACGGCGTTGTTTCACTTAACATACCCAAAGATTCCAACGGTGGCACCCGCCTGCGCTTAAAAGGGCGCGGAATTAACATTGGTAACGGAACGGTTGGTGATCAATACATTACATTAAATGTGATGCTTCCGGAAAAAGCCAATCAATCGTTTAGCGATTTCATTCGCACATGGGTCCGGGCAAACCCATACAACCCCAGAAACAAGAAAGTTTCCAAAAGTTCGATTGATGAAAAAAACAGCAAGAAAAAGTCGGTGGTAAATTAGCGACCTTTGCTTTTACCCTAAAAACAAGCTTGCGACGCCACGGTTCCAGCCATCGGCCGAACTATCCAGCGCTGATTTCAAGCGTTCAGCCCACCCATCACTGTCATCCACAATATCATTGGCATTGGGCGCAAGGCCAAGTCCATAGGAAAGCTGGGCCAAAGTAAGTAATGAAAGGTCGCGGCATAAAATCCACTTTTCATCATCGCTCAACGCGACCAAGCCCGCCTGACGAAGCGCGTCAAGCATTTCTGCAAAAACATCAGAGCCCGCTTTATCGCTATGGGAAACAGCACTTTCAACATCGGTATCTGCAAGCTCACCGCGCGATTGGCGCCACAGAACCTCGAGCAATTTTAAAGCAATAACAAGACGACCCGCTGGCGAAAGAGACAGCAAAGAACCCTTTTCCCCTTTTCTTCCCCATTCGGGCATTGATGCCGTTACCTCTGCCCCAATAAGCACAACCGCCCAAGACAGATACATCCAGATAAGAAAAATTGGTATTACGGAAAGCGCGCCATAAAGGGTTTGATACGCGGGAAATGCCTCAACATAAAATGCAAACCCTTTTCTAACCAACGCAAACAACAGCCCCGCCGATATCCCGCCGATCAGCGCGTGAAAAACCTTTACCGGGCGATATGGAACAATTGCATAAAAGACACTGAAGGCAAAAATTGCCAATACCGTTGGAACGGATTTGGTCATAAGCCAGCCAATCCCCGATAGGTTGCTAACGTCTGTCATTTTGGTAATGGCAAACAGATATGTCGCCAATGACAAGCTTGCGCCCATCAGCATTGGCCCCATGGTCAACACCGCCCAAAACATCATCATACGCGGAACGAAGGCGCGTTTGGATTTAACCCTAAAAATATCGTTCAATGCGGCTTCTATTGTTGCCAGTAACATAACGGCAACCAACGCCAGGGCAACAATGCCGATTGCCGTAAGCCCCCCTGCTTTGCCGACAAAGTTTGAAAAATGCTCCTGCACGTTACTAATGGTTTCCGGCAAAAAAGCGTCGAACACCAACCCTTGGAGGCGGTCACGAATGCTGTCAAAAACCGGAAATGCCTTTAATATGGCAAAAGCTATGGTACCCAACGGCACAATGGCCAGCAGCGATGTGTAGCTTAATGATGCCGCAATGCGCATCCCGCCGTCATTGCCGAAACGCCTGAACACAAGACGTGAAAAGGCAAAAAAATCTGCAATAAAACCGCCATTAATTATGGGGCTGACCCTATTTTCCCTTATTTGGGGTGGCGTTTGTTTATCTGTCATCTTTTGCGTCACGCAACCGTCTGTTAACCCAATTTGAGGCATCATACACCGATGCATAAAAACCCCAAAGCGACTAAAAAACAATCACATTTCCTGCTTTCTTGTGCTTTTTGCCAAGGGTAGTTTGGTGTAAAGTGTTTTTGGGTGTCAAAATAACCAACCTTTAAGAAATAAAACCTTAGCAATAAATGGGAAAAAAATGACCAATACCGAACCTTTAATGGCTGGAAAGCGCGGACTTGTAATGGGTGTTGCCAACAACCGCTCAATCGCCTGGGGCATTGCCAGCCACCTTCGGGGCCAAGGTGCCGAACTTGCGCTGACCTATCAGGGCGATGCCCTAAAAAAAAGGGTTGAGCCATTGGGCGTGGAACTGGGAACCGATTTTATTATTCCTTGCGACGTTACTGATTATGCCAGCCTTGAAGCGGCGTTCGGTGAAATTAAATCACGCTGGGGAAGCCTGGATTTTGTTGTTCATGCTGTTGCCTATTCCGACAAAGACGAACTCAAGGGTCGCTATATTGACACCACGCGGGAAAACTTTCTGAACTCCATGGAAATTTCGGTATTTTCGTTCACCCATGTGGCAAAACATGCCCAACCGCTACTTAACCCCGGCGGGTCGTTATTAACGCTTAGCTATTACGGGGCAGAAAAAGTAATACCCCATTATAATGTTATGGGTGTTGCCAAGGCCGCATTGGAAGCAAGCGTGCGTTATCTGGCCGAAGATTTGGGCAAGGATGGAATACGGGTTAATGCCCTTTCTGCCGGGCCGATGAAAACACTGGCCGCCAGCGGCATTGGCGATTTCCGTTACATCATGAAATGGAACGAATACAATTCCCCCTTAAGACGCAACGTAACCTTGGATGATGTTGGCGGGGCCGGTCTTTACCTGCTGTCGCCACTGGCAAGCGGGGTTACCGGCGAGGTGCATTATGTTGATTGCGGTTATAATGTAGTCGGCATGAAAGCGGCCGACGCGCCAGACATTTCAACCGTATAACAAAGGAACAGTTTAATGCCCGGAAACACATTTGGTGAAATTTTCAAGCTCACCACATTTGGTGAAAGCCACGGCCCCGCAATCGGCGGTGTGGTTGACGGCTGCCCACCGGGGATTAAGCTTTCAGAAAAAGATATTCAGCCGTTTTTGGACAAGCGCAAACCAGGGCAATCGCGCTTTACCACCCAACGCAAAGAACCGGACAAAATTGAAATACTTTCTGGCGTATTTGAAGGCAAAACCACCGGCGCACCCATTGGATTGCTGATAAAAAACGTCGATACCCGTTCGAAAGACTATTCCGACATTAAAAACAAATTCCGCCCCGGCCATGCCGATTTTTCTTATGAGGCCAAATACGGCATCCGCGATTATCGTGGTGGCGGGCGTTCCAGCGCGCGCGAAACCGCTGTGCGGGTTGCCGCCGGCGCAATTGCGCGCAAGGTTTTGGGTAACTCTATAAAGTTGCGCGGTGCGGTAATACAAATTGGGCCACACGCGATTGACCCCAAAAAATTCAAGTGGGCCAACGTTTCAAAGAACCCGTTTTTCGGTCCTGACAGTGACGCCGCCAAAGTGTGGGCGGATTATCTGGATGCAATCCGCAAAGACGGCAATTCCGCCGGCGCAGTGATTGAGGTAATGGCAAGCGGTGTTCCTGCCGGCCTTGGCGAACCTGTTTTTGATCGCCTTGATGCCGACATAGCAAAAGCATTGATGTCCATTCCTGCGGTCAAAGGAGTTGAAATTGGCGCTGGCTTTGCTGCGGCCGAATTGACCGGTGTTGAAAATGCCGATGAAATCCGCATGGAAAAAGGCAAGGCTGTGTTTCTTTCTAATAATTCAGGCGGAACATTGGGCGGCATTTCTTCTGGCCAAGACATTGTGGCGCGCTTTGCGGTCAAACCCACCAGCTCAATTCTGACACCCAGAAAAACCATAACCAAGGACGGCAAACAAACCACCATATCCACCAAGGGCCGCCATGACCCTTGTGTCGGTATCCGTGCCGTTCCCATTGCCGAGGCCATGCTGGCGCTGGTGCTGGCCGATCATTTATTGCGTTTTAAGGCGCAGTGCGGATAACTGGATTTCTCATATTTTTGATAACTTATTGTTTTGTATGATAAAATAACTTATTATACATTATATTTTTGTTTATTATTTATATTTGACAATTTTAATTAGTGCTATTATAATATTGTACAGTTTAAAATGTTATTTATTAAATGGGACTTACCGCCATGAGCGCAGAAGTTATCCGCATAGACGAAAGCACAGGGATGAGCTCATCTGAATTTATTGAGCTCGAACCAACCGAGGTTCACCAGCGCATCACTTGCGGCCGATCCATAATTGTTGATGTGCGTGAAGCCAGCGAATATGAAAACATCCGCATACCCGGTGCGTTTTTAATGCCGCTTAGCTTTTTTGAGGCCGAACATTTTCCGGTAATTTCCGGAACCGAAGTTGTATTGATGTGCGCAGTTGGCAAACGCTCAGCCGCCGCGGCCAAACAATTGATGAATGCGGGTTTTACGAAAGTAATCCACATGAAAGGCGGCATTAACCAGTGGCGCGAAGATGGTTTGCCCGTTGAAGAAGATTAAGCCATAAAACCATTAACAACTGACCAGCAATAATTCCTTCCCAGGTACCAGCCCCGGAATTTAATGGTGCACCCCTCGTGCCGGAATTCCGGGGTTGTTTTTTTAATTAATGTTTACGCGCGGCAATTAAAAATTCGACATTGCCTTCTGGTCCTTTGATCGGGCTTGGACAAACCCCCAATACATCCCAACCATCAATTCCCGCTAACCAGTTTTGTATTTTATCACAAACCTCAAGATGCAATTCGGGGTCGCGAACCACGCCACCCTTGCCGACCTGGTCTTTGCCGACCTCGAACTGTGGTTTGATGAGCGCTATCAGGTGTGCGCCACCTGCCGCCAACGCAAGGCTTGCCGGCAACAAGGTCTGTAACCCGATGAACGATGCATCGCAAACAATAAGGTCAATCGGTTCTGGTATTTGTTCAGATGTTAAGTGGCGGGCATTGGTTTTTTCCAGCACCACCACGCGCGCATCTTCGCGCAACTTCCACGCCAATTGCCCATGACCGACATCAACCGCATAAACCTTGGCAGCGCCATTTTGCAGTAACACATCGGTGAAACCGCCGGTTGATGCGCCAACATCAAGGCAAACCATGCCTTCGGGGTTTATGGAAAAATGTTCTAACCCATGGGCCAGTTTTACCCCACCGCGCGATACCCACGGGTGATCTTGACCTTTGACCTCAAGCGGGATTTCAACCGAAACCTTGTGTCCCGGTTTATCCATTCGCACGGTGTCGCTGTAAACCTTGCCGGCCATTATCAATGCCTGGGCTTTGGCCTTGCTTTCGACTAGGCCGCGATCAACCAACAATTGGTCAATACGAATTTTTTCAGGTTTTGACAATTTAGCCTTTAAGCGCTGCTTTTGGTGGATATGTTTTTGGCACTTTTACCAAGCGCCGCCAATGCAACATCAACTATTTTTTCAAAATTTAATCCAGCCTGAATAAGCTGGTTTGCTTGGCTATCTTGATCGATGAAAATATCCGGGATAGCCATGGTGCGCACCTTCAAACCGCGATCCATAAGACCGTGGTTGGTCAAAAATTCAACCACCCCGGCACCAAATCCGCCGTGCGCCCCCTCTTCAACGGTAATCAAAACTTCGTGCTCGGTAGCCATACGTTTGATCAAGTCTTCGTCAAGCGGTTTTAAGAACCTTGCATCGACAACGGTGGTGGAAAAACCCTGCGCCGCAAGTCTCTCGCCCGCTTCTAACGCTGCCGCTAATCGCGTTCCAATGGAAATTATGCCAACTGTTGCGCCCTCAACCATTATGCGCCCACGCCCTATTTCCAGCGGCACGCCTTTGGCCGGAAGCTCCACCCCAACGCCTTCACCGCGCGGGTATCTAAATGCGATCGGCCCTTCATCAAACGCAGCCGCAGTGGCGGTCATGTGTTTAAGTTCAGCCTCATCAGCGGGCGCCATTACAACAATCCCCGGAACGCAACCAAGGTAGGCCAGATCAAACGAACCATGATGGGTCGCCCCATCGGCACCGACCAATCCACCGCGGTCAAGCGCGAAACGGACGGGCAGTTTCTGGATGGCAACATCATGAATTAACTGATCATAAGCACGCTGCATAAATGTTGAATAGATTGCACAAAACGGCTTCACCCCTTCGGCGGCAAGGCCGGCGGCAAAGGTAACCGCGTGCTGTTCGGCAATGCCAACATCAAAAAAGCGTTTCGGATATTTTTCGGCAAAATCATCAAGCCCGGTTCCCGATGGCATGGCCGCAGTAATGGCGACAATTTTTTCATCAATCCCGCCAAGCCTGACAATTTCATCAGAGAAAACTTTGGTGTAGGTCGGTATGTTTGATTTTTCTTTTTCTTCAGGCGCGCCCGTAACCACATCAAAACGCCCAACCCCATGAAATTTATCGGGCGATTTTTCGGCTGGTTCGTAACCGTGACCTTTTTGGGTAACAACGT
>JAOULV010000045.1 GCA_029881835.1 Rhodospirillaceae bacterium | reverse complement strand
TTTTTCATCTGTGCCCGCGGTGGTTATTACATGAACCCCAAGGGCACCGGCAATTTGTATGGCCGCAACCCCGATGCCGCTGGTTCCGCCATGAAGCAAAAGCGTTTCCCCTGGTTTTAGATTTGCCCGGTCAAATAGGTTGCTCCACACGGTAAAAAAAGTTTCCGGCAGTGATGCCGCCTCAACCATGGACATGCCTTGGACTATGGGCAGGCACTGAACGGCGGGAACAGACGCATACTCAGCGTAACCGCCACCGTTAAGCAGGGCGGTTACTTCATCGCCAATTGTTAAAGATGAAACATTTTTTCCCAGCGCGACCACGGTTCCGGCGGCTTCAAGCCCCAAAATATCGCTGGCACCCTTTGGTGCGGGGTAAAGACCCTTGCGCTGCAAAATATCCGGGCGGTTAATGCCCGCGGCAGAAATTTTTATCAATACCTCATCATTTGCAGGTTTTGGTACATCGCGCTCAACCACCACTAAGTCGCTTGCCAGCACACCCCTGGCCTCTATCGCCTGCATTTTAGAAGGTATTGCTGTGTTCATTGTGGGGTAATCTCGAAATTGTTCATGATTGGGTTTAAATTTGGCTCTTCTTTGATACAATAGGGCAAGATAAAATCAAGGATAACAAAAAATGAACGACGAAGATCTTGAGCCGCTTAAATTACAGGAAAAACAAGTAAACCTTGATGAAATGTCTATCGAGGCTATTGGCGAATATATTGCAAAACTTGAAGCGGAGATAGCGCGGGCGCAATCAGCCGTAAAGCTGAAAAAAGATGCCAGAGACGGCGCCAATTCCTTATTCAAGGTGTAATTTTTCAAGTTATCACAATAACTAAGAAAGAATCTAAGCTACGTTAATGTTCTCTTAATTGAGTATTATTAGGGTGATGGTGTCGGACGGCGTTCATATTTGCCTCCGACGCCTCCCTGTTAGACTTGCGCCACCCCCTTGGGGGTGGCGTCTTTTTATTTGGCCCCTTGGGGGTGGCGTCTTTTTTTCGCAAATTTGCTTTTTGCCACCTTGACCAAGCCCCAATGCGTGATAAAGTCTTTCGTTCTTAAAAACAATAATGCGCGAGTTTAACAGGGCTCACCACCGCATGAAATGCGGGGCGCAAAGTGCATAGAAGATGCAAAAAAATATTTATGTGTTTATTGAGGGGTCGCCAATTAGGCGACCCTTTAAACCTTTCAACCCTTTAAACTTTTCTTAGGCAATAACAAAAAACACCCAGCCAAATTTCTTCGACCGGGTGTTTTTATATTTTTTTTAAAAGCCTTATTTAAGCGGCTTTGTGTTCGATTGATTTGCCTTCGCTGTTGCTGGCGATTTCAATTTTACGTGGCTTCAGGGCCTCTGGGATTTCACGCAACAAATTGATGGTAAGCAAACCATCTGCAATGTTTGCGCTTTCTACCTTGATGTGGTCGGCAACCTCAAAACGACGTTCAAACGCACGGGTGGCAATGCCGCGGTGCAGATAGGCTATTTCTTCTTCATCTTTTTCGCTGGGCTGGATGCGGCCTTTTACAAAAAGGGTTCCTTCCTGCTGGACGATTTCAAGATCGTTTTGGGAAAAGCCGGCAACCGCCATTACAATGCGGTAGCTGTTTTCGCTTAAAACCTCGATGTTATAGGGCGGGTATCCGTGGGCATCGTTATCAAGCTGGTGCATGCGTTCAAGTTGACGTTGCATACGGTCAAAGCCAACAGAAAAACGGTTAAACGGTGATAGATCTATGCTGTGCATTTTTATCCTCCAAAATGAAGCGATTAATAATCTGAACCCCATCCTTTTGCGGCAGGGGGTTCGGGTTTAATTTGCCCCATTTTTGCAAGCCCGATAATCGGCGTTTGCTTGGGGCAGGAAATATTTAGGCAGGGAAAAACCTCTACGCAAGTGGGGGTGGGATAAAAAAATATACCTAAAAAATTATATACTTAGGTGCCCGATGCTTAAATGTTGGGGGCTTGGGATGGCTGTGGGGGGGGTGAACCTTTGGCCTTATGCTTGGGGCTGGTCATCCGTTTGTTCGGGGTTGTGCGTTGCTGGTTCCGCTTGGGCGGCGGCTTGCTCTAGGGCGGCATTGTCGGTTTCTGCTTGGGCGGTGAGCGCCGCAATATCTGCCTTGTCATTCCAAATGTGTTCATACAGGTAGGCAGGTCCGTCAATCCCCTTCATCAGGTATGGCCCGCGTTTGATGAACTGCATACCTCCGCCTTTTAACATGCCATAGACCGTATCCGATACCAGATTCATTCCTTCACTGGCCCTATCAACGATGCGCGCCGCCATTTGTACGGTAACACCATAAAGATCGTTTTCTTCAACCACCACCGAGCCCATGGCGGTGCCGATTTTTACCTTTAACGGCACGTTTGGTTCATTTTGGTTGTGCATTTGAATGAGGCGTTGCATGTGTGCGGTGGCATTTACGCTATCTGTAACATCTTCAAACGATGCCATAATTCCATCGCCGGTATGCTTGATTTCTTTGCCTCTAAACTTAATAAGCGCTTCACGCACAACCTTATTATGGGCACGAACAATTTCTTGGGCGCCCATGTTTCCTTTTTCGTGGGTCATGGCGGTAGAGCCGACAATATCGGTAAACATAACCACTATCTGGCGTTCAGGGTTTTCCGGTTCTTTTGGCTTGTTCCATTCTTCCAATGTTTCGTCCATGCGAATGGCGCTGTCGCCTTCGCCCGCCAGATAGCCAGACATATCGCGCCTGCCGGATTGGAACATCTGCATATAACGAACATCGGACAATAGATATTCTTCGTAACGCTTGGCAAATGCGTCTGCGTTAGCTTCGGCCATGCCCATCACTTTTAGGCTGTCTGATAGAATTTTTTCTGTTTCTTCAGCTTCAAGATGGCGTTCCGAGCCAATGGCTTCGGCCGCGCCGGCCAAGTACAGGTTGACGCCAAAGCGATTGTAATTATCCATTTTCTTGCGTTCGGCTGGCAGTTTGCGAATTGATTCACCAAAAAACGACATCATTACGACCTTCTGCTGTTCAGCGTTGGCCGACATCATGGGCTCAGCCTCATCCCCCTCTTCGCTTTCTTCCTGAAGGGGCTGCTCTCCTTCTTCGGGTGGCTTGTCTTCTTCGGCTTTTTTTCTTATGGCCTCTTCAATTTCTCTTCTTAAGGCTTCTTCTTCTTCCGGGGTCAGGTCTTTTGACTCGTCTTTATCTTCTTCTTTTTTGCGCCTATCTTCTTCTTTTTTGCGCCGCTCTTCTTCGCGTTTTTTTCTTTCTTCGCGCGCGTCAATTTCTTTTTTTGTTCGCTTTTCTTGCTTTTCTTTCTTTTTGGGCTCTGGTCTGCGCGGCAGGCTGGGGCGCGATGGCAGGTTAGGTGCATTAAGTTCATCGCGCGCCATAAACACCCTGAACGAACTTGCCACCGTAATTACAAAAAACACCACAAAAATTACAAACATCACGTTGGCGCGCATTTTTCCGTAAAGCGCGATGCCCATTATTTTTTTGTAAGGTAAAATCCCTGCGGCTATACCGGTGACAACCGCGGCCATTGCCAGGCCAAACAAAATAACCAAAAGAAGCTTTACTAAAACGCCAAATCCGGACGAACCCTTCCCGGACCTTCTTTTTTTACCGGCATTGGTTTCAAAATCAGGAATTTGTCCGCCGCCACCGCGCCTTGCGCCACCACTGGCCAGGCGGGCAAACCGTTCGCTATCAGAAACCTGTGTGGATGCATTGGGGCTGTTATATTTATATACTATGTGTTCGCTGTGCAGGTGGGTTTCGGTATCATAATCGTCACGCACAACTTTTATGTCGCCGACACCGGGCATGGATTCAAGCGCGCGCGCTTCGTCTATGGCCGCTTCGCGCTCTTCCTTGGAAAATTGCGCATGAATTCGCCAGTTGCCGCTTTGCAGCACCTGCACCTCATAAGATGTTTGAACAGAATCCTTGCCCATAATAAATTCTGGGTTCCCACAAAACCAACAACTAAAGACGCCACAACAAACCAGACAATTAAAAAATTATAATGACCCGGTTTTTGCCGTGCGCTCACACATGACCGATACCCAATTCCAATCCGGGGTAATCCGGCCGCCCCACACGCCCAATGCATGCGATTGTACAAAATAACCCTATTTGTACAAATGATTAGCAAGGACTAGTGATAATAGTCAAATAAGAGGAAAAATAAGGATTTTTCTCAAAAAAAATGGCGCCAGCATATTTGGTGGCCCCATTTTTTGAATTAACCGTGTTTTCCGGTAATTATTCGCCTTTAACGCCGAACCCTTTGAAACGCTTGTTAAATTTAGCGAGCTGGCCACCGCTGTCCATAAGGCGGTGTACGCCGGTCCATGCGGGGTGTGATTTAGGGTCGATATCAAGCTTAAGGGTATCACCTTCTTTGCCCCAGGTAGAGCGGGTCTTGTAGGTTGTACCATCGGTCATTTCGACCGTGATTTCGTGGTAATCTGGGTGGATGTCGTTCTTCATTGTTATGGCTCCAGTGTTCAAAGCGCGCCTTATATACCCGCCATGACCTTTAAACGCAAGCCCCCCTGCAAATCCCCTATAAAACCCGTATAAACCACACTTAAACCGTGCTATTTGGCGGGTTGGGGGGTTGCGTTTGGTGGCTTGGGCCTGATATAGCCCCATTTGGGCCCGATCCGCCACCGTCTGGAAATAAGGAAAAAAAGTGAGCGAACACGATAACGAATTCAATGTCATGGCAGAACAAACAATAGAAAATTTGTTTGATTCCATCGAGCGCGAACTAAGCCATATGGCCGAAGTAGACCTTGAGGGCGGAATCTTGAATGTGGAACTGGATGACGGGCGGGTTTACATAATCAATAAACATGCCCCCAATCGTCAAATATGGCTTTCTTCGCCCTTAAGCGGGGCGCATCACTTTTCATTTGATGGGGGTGTGGGGGCATGGGTATCCACCCGGGGCAGTGCACAATTAATAGCCATGCTCGAAGACGAATTAACCAGCATCAATGGCGGTCCGGTCAATCTTGTCTGATATTGGGTCTAATGTAGAAATTTATATTGATGCCGATGCCTGCCCGGTGAAGGATGAAACCTTGCGCGTGGCGATGCGCCATAATTTAAAAACCTACATGGTAAGCGATGGCGGAATCCGCCCCAGCAATAATCCGCTGGTTGAGCTGGTGATTGTGGCCCAAGGCCCTGACGCGGCCGATAACTGGATAGCTGAAAAAATTTCCAGATTTGATATTTGTGTTACCAACGATATTCCGTTGGCCGCGCGCTGCATTGAAAATGGCGCATTTGCAATTAAACCCAACGGCGAACATTTTAGTGAAAATTCAATTGGCATGGCGCTGGCCAACCGTGAACTGATGCAAAATTTGCGTGAAAGCGGTGAAATAACCGGTGGACCAAAACCGTTTAGCAAAACAGATCGTTCACGCTTTCTTGATGGGTTGGAAAATTTAGTGCAAAGCGCAATCAGGCAAAGTTAGCTCTCGTGATTCGAAAGCGCATCTTTTTTTGCCTGCACGTTAGATGCCATCGAACGCCACGCCAGCACGCCGACAATCACCATTACAACCGTTCCCGCCCAATAGGGCCAATCTTTGCCCATTGATGCAAACAAAAACCCTGCCCATAGTGGCCCCACAACGCGCGCCATTGTCGTTGCTGATCTGGCCGAGCCCATAACCGTACCTTGAGAAGTTTTTTCTGTTTTTAACGAAATAAGGCTGTTGAGCGATGGATTAATAACGCTAAACCCGTAAGCAACAATAACCATTGCCCCAACCAAAGCCTCAACCGTGGTGCAAAACGGAATTAACGCCATGCCGATTGCCAAGGCAAAGGCGCCTTGAACAATAAGGTTGGCCTCGCCAAAGTGTTTTGCCAACCTGCCGACCGCACCACCTTGTAAAGCGGCGGCGACAATGCCGATAAATGCAAATAGATATCCGTTTTGTTCCGGCCCCCAGCCAAGCTGGCGGTGCGACCACATGGCAAATGTTGTTTCCATGCCAGCAAAAACAAAAGTCGCAAGAAAGGAAAGGGCAATCAAAAGGCCTACGCCCGGCTTGTTTACGGTCTCAATAAAATCGGCGAACCTTCCGTTTTTGGGTTTGTTTTTTAGCTCTTCCATGTGTTCGGGCGAAAGTGATTCCTTCATCATTACCAGTGCGAACAGCAATGCGGTTAACGAAAGACCGGCGGCGGCCAATGCGGGCGAAGTATAATCAGCCGTCAACGGGTCGGGCCCCGCCAATATCCCCCCGATTGCCGGACCAGCAATAAACCCCAGCCCGAATGCTGCACCAACTAACCCCATGCCCTTGGCCCGGTTTTCCGGTGTGGTGATATCGGCAATATAGGCAAAGGCGGTTGAAATATTACCCGCCATTAACCCGCCGATTGCCCTTGCGGCAAAAAGCGCCCAAAGCGAAGTTGCGTATGCCAGCCATGTATAAGAAAAAACCGAACCAACCAAGCTTATAAGTAAAATTGGTTTGCGCCCCATACGATCGCTAAGCCCGCCCCAGAATGGCGCGGCAATAAACTGCCCCAGCGAATAAGTCGCCATCAGCATTGAAACCGTAAATGGATCGGCCTGAAAGTGTTCGCCATAAAACGGCAAAAGGGGGATAACAATACCGAAGCCCACCAGATCGATAAACACGATCAAAAATATTACGAGCATAAAATTATTTTCTTTTCAATTTATAGGCTATTTGAACATAGCAATTTATCAATCACACCCAAAATAGGTGCCGTTATTTTGGGGTTTGTTATAACTGGAAATTATTGCCGAGGCTAGCGCCCAGTCAGCTTTAGTTCGATACGGCGATTGCGCCTAAGTGCGGTATCGTTGCTGCCTTTATCAATTGGCTGAAATTCGCCAAACCCTGCCGCCACCAGACGGTTGGCCGGAATTCCGCTAGCAATAAGTTTTTTTACAACCGAGATTGAGCGCGCGGCGCTTAGTTCCCAGTTTGAATGGAAGCGTTCATTTTGTATTGGGATCATGTCGGTGTGGCCATCAACCCTGAGCACCCAATCAACATCTTCGGGGATTCGCGCGCTTACATCTTTTAATGTCTCGGCTAGTCTGGAAATTTGCTCAAGCCCAGTTTCGCCGATATCTGTTTCACCACTGGCAAATAGAACTTCCGATTGAAAAACAAATCGATCACCGACAATGCGAATGCCGGGGTGGTCGCCCAGCGCAATTTTAAGGCGGCCAAAAAAGTCAGAACGGTATTCGCTCAATTCTTGAACCTTGCCGGCTAATGCAGCATTAAGCCGCTTGCCCAATGCCACAATTTGTACGTTTTGGTCTTTGGCTTTTTGTTCCGATGCATCCAACGCTTTGTTGAGCGTCGCAATTTGGTCTTTCATCGCGCCAAGTTGTTGGTTCAAAAGCGCTATCTCGGCACGCGCACTTGTTGATATTTCTTGTTCCGCCAAAAGTGCTGTTTCTTTTTCATCTAAATTGGCCGCCAACTTACCGATGTCGTTTTCCAGTTGTGCTTTTAGGGCGTTCAGTTTTTCAATATCAGCACTAAGGCCGGATATTTTTTCCCGCCCTTCAGCAAGGCCTTCGTTTAAACGATCACGTTCTAGAATTGATGCCTGCAATTCACCCGATAACCTGCTTACGTCACCGCGCAATGATTTGGATGTATTTTTTTCCAGCGCCAGCAATTCGGCCATTTCAGCCATTTCGCGGTCTAATTTTTGTAATGCGTTTTCCCGTCCTGATAACGCTTCGCCTAAAAAAAACTGCGCCAGCACAAAAACCAAAAGAAGAAAAATAATGACCATAAGAAGCGAAGCCAAGGCATCGACAAACCCCGGCCAAATATCTGCCCTGTGGCGATAGCGTGTAGAAAGGCCCGGCATCTTTCAGTCAGCCCCCTGTTTTTTTAAGAATCATCCCTAGCGGCAACGGTGCGCGCCAGCAATTTTATCTCGCTACGTAATTGCGAAACCGTTTCTTCGCGCCCGGTTCTGCTTTCTTCCAATAGGCGCGAAAGGCATAAGTCCATATTGCGGATGTGGGTGCGGGTGGCATCATCCATGCCACCACCACTGGCCCCGCCGGCAAGGCGCTCAATAACGGGTTTTAATTCAACTTGGGTTTCCGCTAGCTTTTTCATGACCGCCTGTTCGGTTTTCATGAAGTCGGTCAAGGTTCCCATGCGCGCGGCAAGTTCTGATAATGCTTCATGGGTTTTGTGACGGTTTTCTTCACCGCGCGAAATAGTGCGTTGTAAATTTCCCAAACTTTCTGCTGTTTGCTCTAACAGTGCCTCAACATACGCGGGCACACCTTGTTCGCCTTCTGTTGATACGCTGGCGGAAGAAAGCCTGGCCTGACCGGAAAGCCAG
>JAOULV010000328.1 GCA_029881835.1 Rhodospirillaceae bacterium | reverse complement strand
TTCATCAAAAGGCAATAAATTAACCAGCAACAACGCCAGTAAACCGGGGGCGACAAACACCGATGCGCTAACGGGAACCCTGAAAATTGGCGTTCCCGGGGGTGGGCCTACGGTCGGCCCTGAATTAAAATCAAAAAGATTTTGTGCTAACGCGGCCAAAGGAACGGCGCAAATAACGCCCAAGTAAGCGGCCCACCTTGTCTGATAAACACTAAGCGAGACAAAGACAATAAGCCCCACAACAATTATCAAAATTAAATAAAGCGATGGCTGGTCATTCTTGGAATAATTTTCTTCTTTGATTGCATCCTTTAACCACCATGCAATCCACAAAAGCGGCCCAAGATGCATAATGGTTTGCAATAATGACTGGGTGTCCCCGTCATATAGTGGCCTGATTTCTTGTATTTTTCCTAGCCACACATCTTGCAGGCGCGCATCCATCGCACCGGCAAACGGCCCTTTGAAAAAATCTGGAAACAATAAGGCAATAATTATCATTGGGATAACCGCCAGCGTCGTTCCCCCAATAAACCTTTTAATATGACTGGTTAAATAATTTTTTCCAGCACGCCAAATAAATTCCCCGCAAAACGCCAGCAATAAAAACAATGTTACATGGGGGATAGAAAGACGATCATATTCGACGCTTGCAATCCATTGTTCGGGCGGTCGCTCAATGGCGATTGCGCCAACGCTTGTTATTGCCAGCCCCCATAAATAAAAACGCAACCTTTCTAGGTTTTTGTTTTGCCCCCATACAAACCACACAACACCGATGGCCATGGCCGCGAAAGCCGCTGTGACCAAGGCTTCTACGCTGGTCCATAGCGCTATGGCGCTGAACGCACCGGCAATTAAAGGGTATTTTTTTTCAGCAATTTCACTTTCACTGTGCTGATTTTCGCAAAACATTATTATTAGCTGTGCATAAACAACCACAAATAAAAAAATTAAAAGCGAGTGATGGTCAGGTCTTGCAACATAAAAATAATTTTTTGTTATTGGCGCTATCATTAACAAAATTGCCACTGATATCTGCCCACGAACATCAAGAAACGATTTGCTCGCGCGAAACAAAATTAAAATTGATAAAATAGCCAAAATCGGGCTTATGGCGACAGCAAAATAATAAAGTCCTCTTTCCATTCCCGTGATTGGCGATAGCAGCAACCCACCGGCAGCTAAAATAATGTCAAGCGGACGCGTCCAATGAAGTGTCTGACCGTACGGCCAGTTAGAAGAATGCGAAACATTATCGTACCACGATTTATAATTTGCATCGGCGGACATTGCGCCAATCCATTCTTGCACCCTGACCATGCGCATATAGGTATCGGTATCAAAAAACCAGTCGGCCCCGGCCACATATGAATTATCGAGCAGATAAACCGGAACAACCAAAACAGCCAACACGCCAACCAGCACACCGACTTTCAAAATTGCCGGCAGGTTGTTAGTGGATGTATCGGGCTTTGTTTCTGACATGGTGCAAAGATGGCTGAAAAGTCGGAAAAATGCTAGCTTTCCTATATAATTGCAGCCATTTTATTGTCGGCAAAAGACCGTGGGCAACCAGCGCTTGGCTTGATAGAATGCTAGATACAGCCATTCTTGCCCAATGTGTCAAAAAGACATATAAGTTTATAAATAATCACTCAGGGGTAACCTTCTTTGAAAAAAACATATATTGAACTGACAAGAATAATTGAACGCATGCACAGGCGTTTTCTTGACGTATTACGTGCCGAACTTGCGCGAATTGATGTCCACGATCTAAACGCGGTTCAGGCGCTTTTGCTCAGCAATATTGGGGACGAAGAAATCGTTATCCGCGATTTGGTTGAACGCGGATATTACCAAGGTTCCAACGTTTCTTATAATATCAAAAAGCTCAGCGAAATGGGTTATCTTGAACAAGAAAGGTCATCGCACGATAAGCGTTCGGTACGCATCAAGCTGACCGACAAGGCCTTGATTGTGGTTGCCAAAATAAAAGAACTTGAAGAAAGCAATGCCAGCGCCATTGCCGGGGCAAACATATCTGAGGGCGACATCGAAAAATCAGCCGATACCTTGCGCAAGATAGAGCGCAT
>JAOULV010000327.1 GCA_029881835.1 Rhodospirillaceae bacterium | reverse complement strand
TTAGCTTTATTGCTTCTTCATCCGATGAAACCTTCATTATGCCGACCGCCGGGCCAAATGTTTCGTCCTTCATCACCCGCATATCGTGGGTAACGTTGGTCAGTATTTGTGGTGCCAGATACGCCCCGCCATCATCGGCCGGAAAAAGTTTGGGATCTATCATCGGGGTTGCACCAGCGGCAATCGCTTCTGCAACTTGGGCACGGACTTCATCGGCAAAACGTTTGTGCGCCAACGGCCCCATGGTGGTGGCCTCGCTCAACGGGTTGCCGAGAACGGTTTTTGATACAAGCTCAACCGCCTTTTTGACGAATTCATCGTAAAGCGATGCGGTAACGTAAATACGTTCAATCCCGCAACAGCTTTGCCCGGAATTAAAAAATGCCCCGTCGATCAGGGTATCAACCGCGGCGTCAAGGTCGGCATCTTCCATTACGTAGCCCGGATCCTTGCCGCCCAGTTCCAAACCCAATCCGGTAAAGGTTCCGGCAGCCGCCTTTTCGATTGCCGCCCCACCACCAACCGATCCGGTAAAGTTTATGAAACCGAAATGGCGCTCACCAATAAGTGCGGATGTTGTTGCGTGGTCTAAAAACAGATTCACAAACACATCGTCCGGTATGCCCGCTTCGACAAATGCTTTAACCATGCGTTCGCCCACCAGTACGGTCTGGCTGGCGTGCTTAATAACAACCGTATTACCAGATATCAAAGCCGGAACCACGGTGTTGATGGCGGTCATGTACGGGTAATTCCACGGCGCAATAACGAACACCACCCCGTGTGGTTCTTGCATGATGTGGCGTTCAAATGCGTCTGATTGTTCAACAATTATTGGTTTGAGCGATTCCTCGGCAATTGATGCCATGTATGAGGCGCGCTCATTTACACCCCTGAATTCACCGCCATAACGAATTGGCCTGCCCATTTGCCATGCAAGCTCCGGCACGACCTCGTCATTCATTTCGCCAAGGCGCTTAATGCCGGCTTCAACCAGTTTTATACGTTCAGTCAACGGGCGGGCGGCCCAGCCGGCTTGTGCCTGTTTTGCGGCAATTATTGATTTACGGGCTTCGTCAATTCCCGCTATCGGGCGCTCAGCATAAACCGAGCCATCCACAGGTGAGACGCACTTAATCATGTTTGTCATTTATTTTCTCTTATTTATTGTTTTGGGGGTAGTTGTTGTTAGCTTCTTTCAAAACCACGCCCGACTTCCCAGTCGGTAACGCGGCGGTCATATTCAAATTGTTCCCAGTTTCCGGCATGGACATAATGATCAACAACATCATCGCCCATTGCTTTTCGTAACATAGCGGAAGAATCAAACGCCTTTATTGCATCGCGCAATGTTGACGGTATTTCACGCACCCCTTCGCCATGGTAGGCATCGCCTTCAAACATGGGCTCCAGTTCAAGCTTGTTTTCAATTCCGTCAATACCGGCGGCCAGTTGTGCCGCCAATGCCAAATAAGGATTAAGATCAGCACCGCCAATACGGCATTCAATCCTAACGCCTTTGCTGCTTTCGCCACAGATGCGATACCCGGCAGTGCGGTTATCCATCGACCATATGGCCTTGGTTGGGGCAAAAGTTCCAACCATGAACCTTTTGTACGAATTTATATTCGGTGCCAGAAAATATGTTGTTTCGCTGGAATGCTTTAACAAGCCGGCTAAATAATGGCGCATCAAATCAGACATTCCGTATTCGGCATTGGGGTCATAAAACAGCGGCTTGCCATCCATGCTCCATAATGATTGGTGGATATGCGATGAATTTCCGGCAAAGTCATAATTCCACTTTGCCATAAAACTTACCGAATGGCCCTTGGCCCAGGCTATTTCCTTGCAGGCGTTTTTGATAATCGAATGGCGATCGGCCATGGTAAGGGCATCGCAATAACGCACATTTATTTCTTCTTGTCCGGCATCGGCTTCGCCTTTTGAATTTTCAACTTCAACATCGGCACCTTGCAGGCCTTTGCGCAATGCGCGCATGACGTTTTCTTCCTTGGTGGTTTGGAAGATGTGATAATCTTCGTTATACGCGCCTATGGGGGTAAGGTCGCGATAGCCCTTTGCTTGGGCTTCTTCG
>JAOULV010000326.1 GCA_029881835.1 Rhodospirillaceae bacterium | reverse complement strand
CATGTATTTTGTTTATTTCTTCAGCCACCACCGGAAGCATCATCGATTGCTTAAGCCAATGGGCAAGTTTTTCATTTTTAATTTCTTTTGCCGCTTCATGAATATTGGAAGAAAATGCCTGCGCAATGGTTCTGGTGGAAGATAATCTTTTCCCTGCAAATGAATACGGTTCTTTTGGTTTTTGCAAAGGCCGTCTTTGCATTGGTGTTTTTTTCTGCCCGTTTATCCATGCTTCAAGCGCGACCGTGTCCCATCTTTCATTTGCCTTATCCGAAAGAAGGCCGCGCAGCGGTTCTATCAGTGCCATTGGTATGCGTTCTTCGCCACACAATGCCTGATATGTTCCAAGCTCCATTTTTTTGGCGTTTATAACTTCATCGCTTAATTTTTCTACCGGGTTGCGCCCCAATAACAGTAATGTCGCCATGACACCAAGCGCGTAAAGGTCATCAAGTATTGTGCCATGCCCGCGACCGGAATTCATCGCAAGGCCACGCTCTACGGGTTCATAAATATTTGGCTGATCATAACCGCAAGGGGTGGTTACACATTCACCCAGAACAAGTTCTTCATGTTCGCTATCAAGAAAATAAAGATTTTCAATTCGAATTGCGCGGTGGGCAATATTAAGGTCACGCAAGCGCATTAGCGCTTGTGATATTGGTTCCAACACCTTTCTGCTTAATTCATATTCACTTACTTTGACCTTGCCTGTGGGGAAAGCATCAATAAGCCTTCCGCCCAAAGGGCGCTCAAAAACAGCAATCATTACCTTTTGTCCAAGCGGTTCCCAATCTATCGGGCCATATTCCACCAATGAAACCAGGCCGTGGATAGTAAGATTTTTTAATTCGGACATTACGTTTACGCGCGGCGGCAGTGCCGGGGTGCAGACCAGTGCGTAAAGCGGTCTGCTGGGGTCGCGTTGATCGCTGGCTTCAAAAGCTTTGGCCGATGGGCCGTCAAATTCTGGTAATGGTTTTCCGGGATTAATTTGATAACGCTTTTTCAAAATAACAGGCGCAAATTGCCCACCGGTTGCCCCGGATGATTTTGCTGCTGGCGTGCTTTTCTCGGTCGGCGCGGTGGTAGCGTTTTCGGCACTAGTTGTTGATTGGCCGTCAGAAGGGCTAGGCGTTCCATCACCGCTGGTCTGCGGTTTTACAGTTTCTGTAGCGCCATTCTGGGCCTGTGCTGTTTCTGCCATTTCCGCCCTTTCTAAGAGCCATCGCCAATACTTAGCGTAACCATTTAGAAAATAGAGTAATTACCTTTTTCCCGCTATACAACGATACGGTGTGCACCAAAATAACCTAGAAAATATGAAAACTAGGTAAATCAATGATTTGCCTACAAAAATTAGTTATTTAGTCGGCAAACGGGTCATGGACCAATATGGTGTCTTCGCGCTCGGGACTAATTGAAAGTATCGCCACCGGGGCCTCAATCAATTCTTCAATCCGGCGGATGTATTTTACCGCTGTGGCCGGAAGATCGGCCCACGAGCGCGCGCCTTGGGTCGCTTCTGACCAACCTTCAAGGGTTTCATAAATTGGCTCTACCCTTTCCTGATCGGCCGTGGCGGCAGGAAGGTGGTTTAACACCTTGCCGTCGAGTTTGTACCCGGTGCAGACTTTTAGCTCGTCCATTCCGTCCAAAACATCAAGCTTGGTAAGGGCGATACCATTAATGCCGTTTACTTTTACCGCCTGACGTACCAGCACCGCATCAAACCAGCCGCACCTGCGCGGCCTGCCGGTGGTGGTGCCAAATTCATGCCCGCGCTTGCCAAGGCCTGCGCCGACTTCGTCAAATAGCTCGGTCGGGAACGGTCCGGCGCCGACGCGGGTTGTGTATGCCTTGGTAATGCCCAAAACATAATCAATCGCACCCGGCCCTTGTCCTGAACCAACCGCAGCTTGGGCCGCTACCACGTTTGAAGATGTAACAAACGGATAAGTCCCATGATCGATATCCAGCATGGTTCCTTGTGCGCCTTCAAACAATATGCGTTTGCCAGCGGTGCGTTGCTCATCAATCGTTTTCCAAACAGTATCAATGTAAGGCAATATTTTTGGCGCAAGCTCAAGCAGCTTTGCG
>JAOULV010000325.1 GCA_029881835.1 Rhodospirillaceae bacterium | reverse complement strand
CATGGAAAAGGTAATAGCGCTTGAACAATTAGGGCAAAGCCGGGCAAGCCTTGCCAACGCCCAACGAATTGCCAGATTGGGCAGCTGGGAGCTTGATCTTGGTAGCGGTGAAACAAAATGGTCGGATGAGGTTTATCGTATTTTAGGCTTAATCCCAACTAACACTACCCCATCGTTGGAAAGCTTAAAAAAATGCATTCACGCAGATGATAGAAGCCGTTTTGCCGGTTTAATTGAACGTTCAATGAAAACCGGAAAACCGTTTTCGGCTGACAACCGGATAGTCATGCCGGATGGGGCAATAAGGTTTGTTCACCAGCAAGGTGAGGTTGTAAAAAATCCCGGAACAATGCCCGATATAATCAAATGCATTATAATTGATATTACCGAGCGTGAAATGGCGGCGGCTGAAATTAGAAAGTTAAACGTTGACCTTGAACGCAGGGTCGCAGATCGCACCAATAAATTGACCCGCGAAATAAATGAACGCAACAAAGCAGAAATAAGGTCAAAATCAGAACGCGCGCGGGCAGAAAAATATCTAGACATAGCCGGAACAATAATTGTGGCCCTAGACAAAAACGGTCGCATTGAAATGATAAATAAAAAAGGTTGTGATGTTCTTGGCTATGAAGAATCTGAATTATTGGGGCGTGACTGGTTTAGTGCGGTGTTGCCAATAGATATAAGCAATGCCGTGCGCACGCTTTATGGCCAGCTGGTTGAAACAAACGATAATGAAAATACATTTCAAAATAAAATTGTTACAAAATCAGGTGAACACAGAATTATATCTTGGGAAAACACAACACTAAAAGATGAGCAAGGAAGAGCCTCGGGGGTGCTTAGCGCCGGAATGGACATTACCGATCAGGTTAATGCCGAAAATAAAATTATTTCCAGTGAACGGCTTTACCGCTCAATCCTTAGCACAACATCACAAGGCTATTGGTTGATTGATGGCAATTCCATAATCAAAGATGTCAACCCTGCCCTATGCAAAATGCTGGGTTACAGTAAAAAAGAAATGATAGGGACCAGCGCGATAAGTTTCGTAGATGAAGAATGCCGCAAAGTTTATAGCAATCACCAGCAAGACAATAAGACCAACAAACAGAAAAATTACGAAATAGCCCTAAATCATAAAAACGGGCACCGCATACATGCGCAAATAAATGCAACAAAAATGGATGGCGCCACCAATGATGATGCATTTAGCGCTAATGATGCATTCGCATTCATAAACGATATAACCGAACAAAAACGAATTGAAGTAGCTATTCGCAACAGCGAAGAACGCTTTCGCGCAATTGCCGATTATACCTACGACTGGGAATCGTGGATTGGAGTTGATGGAAACCCAGTGTGGGTCAACCCTGCGGTTGAGCGCATTTGCGGATATACGGCGGATGAATGCCTTAGCATGGCAGATTACCCTTTACCACTTGTCTTCAGGGCCGACCTTAAAATTGTCAAACAAATGATAGATGATTCGCTAAACGGCGGAATCAGCAACGATACCGAATTTCGCATAAAAGCAAAAAGCGGGAAAATTGTATGGGTTGCCGCTTCATACCAACCGATTTTTGATGTAGATGGCAAACAAAACGGCAGCAGGTGGAGCACCCGCGACATATCGGTGCGCAAGGCGATTACCGCGCAACTTATTTTGGCAAAGGATTCGGCCGAGGCCGCAAACCGGGCAAAGAGCGGGTTTCTTTCAAATATGAGCCATGAATTAAGAACGCCGCTTAACGCCATATTGGGATTCTCGCAAATGCTTGATGCCGAAATAGACAGCAAACTTTCAAGTTCACAAAAAGAATATGTCGGCTACGTTTTAAAAAGCGGGTCGCATTTATTAAATCTAATTAATGAAATACTTGATCTTTCCAAGATTGAAGCAGGCGCCATAGATTTAAATATTGACCATATAGCAACCGATGAAATTATTAACGATACCATTGTCCAGCTTGGCGCAGCAACCGCAGAACGAAATATAAAAATAGCCAACAATGCAAACGCCAAAAATACACCCATTACAATGGCCGATGGCGTCAGGCTAAAACAGGTTCTGACCAACATTATTTCCAATGCGGTTA
>JAOULV010000324.1 GCA_029881835.1 Rhodospirillaceae bacterium | reverse complement strand
CGTTTACAAACGCTGGCTGGGTGAATTAGATCCCAAAACCGAATTATCACTTTATTTCCACATACCATTTTGTGATGAAATGTGTTCGTTCTGCGGATGTTATACCAAAATCGTAAAACGCTATGAGCCGGTTTCAGAATACATGACCGCACTTTTGGCAGAAATTGATCTTGTCGCCGATGCCTTACCGGCACGCATGACCGCCAAACACCTGCACTGGGGTGGCGGCTCGCCCACAATGTTAAAAGGTGATGACTGGATGGCGATAATGGAAAAACTGCGTTCGCGCTTTGACGTTTCGCCTGACGCTGAAATCGCGGTCGAGCTTGACCCCCGCACCGCCACCGAACAATACATTGCCCAGCTGGAAAAAGCCGGCGTCAACCGCGCCTCAATCGGGGTGCAGTCGTACCGGGCCAAGGTCCAAGAAGCCATCAACCGCATCCAGCCATACGAAACCACCAAGCAGGTCATTGAATGGTTTCGCGCGCATTCGATAACCCACATCAATATGGATTTGATGTATGGCCTGCCCCACCAGACGGTGGGCGAAATGGAAGAGATGATCGATAAAACGGTTGAGTTACAACCCAACCGCATCGCTCTGTTTGGTTATGCCCACGTTCCGTGGATGAAATCGCACCAAAAGCTTATTCACGAAGAAGACCTGCCGGGCACCCAAGAAAGGTGGGATCAATTTACCACCGCATCCGAACGCCTGGTTGAACGCGGATACGTAAAAGTTGGGTTTGATCATTTTGCCCACCCCGATGACAACATGGCAAAAGCTACCGATGAAAACATGTTGCATCGCAATTTTCAGGGCTACACCACCGATACCGCGCCCGCCATGCTGGCGTTTGGCGCATCGGCCATTGGTTATCTGCCGCAAGGTTACGTGCAAAACCAATTGCCGTTAAAGGCGTACCGTCAGGCGATATTTTCCGGTGTACTGCCCACCGCCAAAGGAATCGCCATCAATGATGATGACCGCACAAGGCGCGAAGTAATTGAACGCATAATGTGCGACCTTAGGGTTGATCTGGCTTTGGTGGCGAAAGAATTTGGCACCGACAAAGCAGAGCTTGAAAAAGACTTGGAAAAACTTGAACCGTTGATGGATGATGGAATATGTGCAATTGACGGCGATAAATTAAGCGTGCTTGAAGATGGCCGTCCGTTTATCCGTCTTGTTGCCAGCGCATTTGATTCATACCTTAAAAACAGCGAAGGCAGACATTCAAAGGCTGTTTGAGTTCAATTTAGGTTAAGACGTTTTTTAATTTCAGCGACAATATCATTGGCGGCATTAAGCGGCGGATGCTGCCAATCATCCAGCTTTTCTGTTTCTTCCAGTTTGCGGGCATAACCTTGGGCGTACATTCCCTTGTGCAAAAGGCCGTGTTTGTGGATGGTAAGTTTTTTTGGCGCAAATATATAAAGCGGTTTTCCGGCTCCGGCAGCTTCCGAACACATTGAAACGCTATCGCCCGTAACAATTATATGGTCCGCCATTGCCAAATACGCCATGTATGGGTTATCGCCTTCATCGCCCCAGTTAAATACAAATGATGGAACTTCCTTTATGGCTTCGCCCAATGCCGCTGCCGCATCCGCACTGGTGCGCCTTGATGTGGTGACCAGCAATGACCCACCTGCGCCTAACGCCAACCTTGCCGCATGGGTGCCGAGCTCAGCTGCCATTTCATTGGTAAATTTCTTGCGTTTGGTATCACCGCCAACAATAAGTGCCACCAACGGCTTGGGCAGATGATCAAAGCGCCCCTGCCATTCTATTTTTGCCGCTTCTAATGTTTGTGCATTTACGTTATGCGGTGCGCCCATAATCTCAAAACGGTTGGGTGCTGGTTCCATTGTGTCGTGGGCGGGAACGCAAATAAGATCAAAATCTTCTTCGCCCGATGCGCCTGGGTACATAATTTGAATTAGCGCTGTCCGCCCACCGTTTAATGCTTTTATCTTGCGTGCAACCGGTGCGGTTCTGCGCCCGGCGGCAATAACAATATCGGGCCAAGGGGCCATAAGATTGACACGTGATTTTTGCGTTACCGCGCTAAACGATGCCATCAACATATAATTGGGCAAC
>JAOULV010000323.1 GCA_029881835.1 Rhodospirillaceae bacterium | reverse complement strand
TTTATTATAAATTATTTCATGAATAAATCCAACGTCGCCATCCCAGCCATCTTGTTTAGCGGGGTCGGAAAGCGCCACATGCCATGAAAAATTTTCATGATTTTTTACCAGCCGCTCCATTTTATTAGCGTAGTAAAGATCGGTTAATGAACGTGCGCCATACCAATAGCTGATAATACGTTTTGTTTTTACCCGTTCAAGCTGGTCGTGCGCGTGCGCGCATAACGGTGCCATGCCAACACCGCCACCGATGAAAATCATTTCGTTGTCTGTTTCGTTTATAAAGAAATTACCAAACGGTCCAGATACGGTTACGTTATCACCCGGTTTAAGCCCAAACAGGTATGATGAAACTACGCCGGGGTTGGCATCGGGGTTTGTTCCGGGCGCCAAGGCCAGACGAATGTTAAGCACAAGCTTATCCGTTTCGGACGGGCGGTTAGCCAGCGAATATGCGCGCGCCTGTTTTTCCTTGCTTTCGATTTTTAGGTCACGCAAGCCCAACCGTTTCCACGTGGTTTCGTGTTCGGGTTTGATCTCAATATCCGAAAATTTCAGCGCAAATGCTGGGGCTTCTACCATAACGTATCCGCCGGCTGGCAGTTCCCGGGTTACGCCCGCCGGCAATGAAAGTATTATTTCTTTTATCAATGGGGAAATTGTTTGGGTTTCCAAAACCTGACAAATCCAGTTTTCGGCACTAAGAATTCCCTCAGGTACGGTTATTTCCATGTCGCTACGCACAACCACCTGACAGGCCAAACGATAACCATCGTCTATATCGTTAGCGCTTAATACGCCACGCTCAACCGGATGGATATGACCAGCGTGCGCAGAGTTTTTGATAAGCACCCGGCACAAACCGCAGGTTCCAACCCCGCCACATGAAGTGGGCAGGTGTATGCCGCCGTGTGCAAGCGCCACTAGCAACTTAGACCCCATTAGGCTTTCGATTACCAATTCGCCGTTTATGTTTAATCGTACCCGCACATTTCCCCATAAAATAGCGCGCGCAGCTAAAACGATAATGGTCAGCGCCATTATCAGTCCGGTAAAAACTGCTACGCCTAGGATGATTTCGCTTAGCATTCCATCACCCAAATTTCAGGTCACCAAAAACGGCAAACCCCATGGACATTATTCCGGTTAGTATAAAAGCAAGCCCCAATCCACGCAGTCCTTTGGGTACCAAGCTTTCGTCAACTCGTTCACGCAATGCCGCCAGCGCCCAAATTGCCAACGCCCAACCAAGGCCCGAGCCAAACCCATAAACAACGCTTTCGGAAAAATCATAACGCCGCTCAACCATAAACAGGCTGGCACCAAGAATTGCGCAGTTGACCGTGATAAGTGGAAGAAAAATTCCCAATGCCTGATATAGCTTGGGAAAATAACTATCTAGTATCATTTCCAAAACCTGTACCGTTGCGGCTATTACCCCAATGGATGCAATGAGTGTTAGGAAGCTTAAATCAATATTATCCAGCCCAGTCCAAGACAGGGCGCCGTAAGCCAAAACATAATTAAAAATCAGGTTGTTGATGGGAACGGTAATGGTTTCAACCGCAACCATCGCCAGACCCAATCCAAATGCGGTTTCAAAATGGCGTGACACAGCCAAAAATGTGCACATACCCAAAAAATATGCGAGCGCTAAATTCTGGCTAAAAACGGATTTAAGAAGGATTTCAATCATTTTGATTTATCCTTTTGCTCAATCTGTTCGGCCCATTCAGCCTGTTCGGGGTTAATTGTGCGCACCAGCCAAACCAGTAAAGCCAGTAGAAAAAACGCGCTGGGGGGCAGGCCTAAAAATTCAATCGGGCTAAACCAGCCACCATTTTTTTCCAGCGGCAACAAAACTTGGCCCAACAATTTGCCCGATGATAACAACTCGCGCACCGCACCGATTAAAAGCAAAATCCAGGCATAACCAAAACCGTTACCAACACCGTCAAGCAGGCTTGGAATAGGGGGGTTTTTCATGGCAAAGGCCTCTGCCCGTCCCAGTACTATGCAGTTGGTTACTATTAAACCGACAAACACGCTAAGGCGTTTGCTGATTTCAAATAAGTAAGCCTGCAATATTTGATCAACCACTATCACCAGCGAT
>JAOULV010000322.1 GCA_029881835.1 Rhodospirillaceae bacterium | reverse complement strand
CCGTCATCATCATCATCGCCGCCGTCATCATCATCGCCGCCGTCATCATCGCCGCCTTTATCACCACCATCATCGTCTGCCATGGCCTTGCTTGGGCCAAAGCCCATGCCACCATCGCCATCCATGTGTACAGGGCCCATTACAAAGGCCAGCGCAACAACGCTAACGGCTGATGCCAGCAAAAGGCTACGAATTGAACCCTTTATGGCGTCGCCTAACGAGATATCGGCACTAAAATTGCCTAATTCGCTTGGTTTAAAAAAATGATTTTTAATTGTCATAATACAAAATCCTTTTATTTCAGCACTTTACGGGCACTTTTTGGTGCCTCTCGCTGGGACAACGCCTGCCAATGGCAAAATAATCCCCCATTTTTTAAAAAAAATGAAAAAAATTTTCACAAGACGGATGATAATGGCCTTGGCAGGCGTTGTACCCTTGAAGAACGCGTAAGAAACAAGGCCATTAATCGTGTATTTTTGATAATTTCCTAGAAAATTATTCATATAATACAAGTAGTTAAATAATTTAAGCAGGTCAGGTACCACGTTTTGGACGAACGCATAGAAAAAGAGCTGGTGTCGCTATTGCCCCGTTTCAGGCGTTTTGCCCTGGGGTTGGCTAGAAACCCAAGCGATGCTGACGATTTGGTGCAAACGGCCATGGAAAAGGCGGTAAGCCGGATTGATCAGTGGGAACCCGGAACCAGACTTGATAGTTGGGTGTTTCGCATTATTCAAACTACCCATATTGACCAGATAAGGGGCAAAAAACGAAACGACAGGTTCCTTGAGGTAGTCGAAAACAATGCCCAGCGTTCGCACGATGGCGAACGGGCGGTTGAGGCAAGAAGCTCGTTAGATGCGGTGCGCCACGCAATATTCAACCTGCCCGAGGAACAGCGTTCGGTAATCATGTTGGTTTCAGTTGAAGGGCTTTCTTACAAGGAAGCAGCAGAAACATTAGGAATACCCATGGGGACACTTACCAGCAGGCTAGTACGAGGCAGAAACGCACTAATGCATATGCTGGGCTCCCCCGAAGGCGATGGATCAAAAAGCGCAGATTTTAACAACCTCCACCTAGAGAAAGGTGCCATGAAATGAAAAACGAAACCATGACAATCGATGAAGGTACTCTTATTGCCTATGTTGATGGCGAATTAGATAGCGAAACCGCACGCTACATTGAACAAAGGCTTGAGAGCGATAGTGTTGCAAAACAATTTGTTGAGCGCCATCGCGAAATTGCGGCGCTGGCCCGTATTGCCTTTAACGACACCATGCACGAAGAAGTGCCAACGCACCTTAAAGATGCGGTTACATCGCCCAGCGATGAACATGATGTTGGGGTGGTGGGCGCAACAAACATTATTGCCATTCCTAAGCGTTCGACCGCCAAGTGGGGACATTATGCTTTGCCAATGGCCGCGGCGGTTGCCGGTTTGCTGATTGGTGCCGGTGGCGGTTATGAGCTTTCTGGAAAAAAACACGAACAAAATCTCAGGCTTGCCGCCCTTACTGTTGAGCAAGACAACATTGCCATGGAAAATACCCTCAATCAGGCGCTTGAGGTTAATTTGAATGACGCACCGATGGCGTGGTCAAACCCCATGAGCGGGCAAACAGCGTCTTTTACCCCGGTCAACACCTATCAGGATAAAACTGGGCGTTTTTGCCGTGAATACAGAAAAGATTTGGTAGTAAATGGCAAGACCAGCTCTACCTTTGGTCTTGCTTGCAGAAATGACGCAGGCAAGTGGGAAACCCGTTATCTGATATTTGAAAACGGGGCAAAATCACTATAATTCTTGGGAAATTTCCGATAACCGTGTGATGGCGTTCATTTGCCGTTCAGCAATGGTTATGTATGCTGTGGGCTTGTAATAATATTATTTGCTTAATATTGTTTCCGTGGGCGCGCATCTGGTCGGAAAAATATAATGATAATAAAAAAAGTAGCTCTCTATACAATTATTGTGCTTTCGGGTTCGGTTTTTCTTGGTGCCTGCCAAGCAATAAGCATAAATTCCCCGGTTAATTTTTCCGGCACGCCAATTGCGCCGGGTGCCATGGCGCCCGCACCGTTGCCTGATTACCGGATGGGGATAAATAT
>JAOULV010000321.1 GCA_029881835.1 Rhodospirillaceae bacterium | reverse complement strand
CGAATACGGCGCATTTGTTGTTGCCCGTGAATTATATGATCCATCAACAACTGATTTTTCCAAAGTGGTCAGAAGAATAGCCGATTACGATATTCGCCACGCCCGTCTGGTTGAACTGCAAGACCAATACACCGGCCTGGCAGACGAAGCATCAATACAAGAGCTTGAGCGTTTAAAAAACCTGCAAACCATTGGCGAGCCGCCGTTTGATGCCCTATTGCTGGCCGATGGTGATAAACGCTTAATCGAAATTGCCGCCCTGTTGCCGTTTTATGACGTTGATCCGGCAAAAGTTAAAATACTTGGAACCGGGCTATGGGACGAACCAAGTTTGGGCGCAGAACCGGCGCTGCTTAACGGTTGGTTTGCCGCGCCAGACCCCAAAGGCAGACTTGAATTTTTTTCCAGATATAAACGCACCTTTAATGCCCAGCCCCATCGCCTGACAACGCTGGCTTATGATGCGCTGGCCGTTGCCATTGTGCTTTCGCGGGAAAAACAAAATCCGTTTGCCGCCACGCGCATAACCCAAAGCGGTGGATTTATCGGGCGCGACGGGGTGTTTCGTTTCAGGCCAGACGGTTTGGTTGAACGCGGTTTGGCAGTTTTGCGTGTTGGTAAAAAAGATCCAACCACCATAAGCCCGGCACCTTCAAAATTATAATAAACGCTCAATCACCGAATTCAGTTTTATTTTTGCCTGCTCCGTTGCGCGCAAACCGCGTTCATCAATTTCAACCATTTTCAAATCCAGCATTTGCAAAAGCCCTTGTTGGTTAAGTGCGCTTTCCAGTTTCATGGAAAAATCTTTTTCAAAACTTTTGCGCCCAACCCCGCTTGTAATGCGAAGCCCGGTTAAGATGCGCTCTTCAATTGCCTCGCTCACCGGTAATTCTTTGGTCTTGGCCGTGCCGTGGCCCGATTGTTTTATTTTTTCCAACCAATTTTTTGGATCGGCTATTTGGTGGTGTGCGCATCTTTTTGCCCCCCGCCCGTATCGTCCGTGGGCACCGGGGCCAATGCCAACGTATTCACCCCCTTGCCAATAAACCATGTTATGGCGGCTTATTTGATCGGGTCAGCTGTGGTTTGAAATTTCATAAGCGGGCAAACCATAATCAGTTGTTAATTGTTGGGTCAGGTCAAACATTTCAACGCTGTCGTCTTCGGGCGCGCCTTTTACGTTGTCGCGAAAAAATGGCGTGCCTGGTTCAATCCCCAATTGATAAATTGATAAGTGCCCGATGTTTAGGCCCTTGGCAAAATCCAGCGCCGATTTTAATTCGCCTTCCCACCGGGCCGCGCTTTGTTGGGCCAGGGCATAAATAAGGTCGAAACTGACGCGCGGGAAAACCCGAACCGCATCTTCGATGGTGGTTCTGGCCTGCCCGGCGCTGTGTTCGCGCCCCAGAAACGAAAGGTGCTCAGGGTTAAAAGATTGCACCCCGATGGACACCCGGTTTACGCCCCCGTCTTTGAAATCTTCAAATAATTGCCTAGTTGCCGATGTCGGGTTGGCCTCAAGGGTTATTTCGATATCGTTTTGAAACCCCCAAAGCCGTTCGGCGTGCTCAATAATGCCCGCAACGGTTTTTGGCTCCATGGTTGACGGGGTGCCACCGCCGAAAAAAATGCTGCTCAAAGGTTTTTTACCGACCAGGCCGGCAAAATGCTCCATCTCTGCTATGTATGCACCAAGCCACAATTTATGGTCGGGCTCATCAATGGGCACGCGGGAATTGAAATCACAATAAGGGCATTTGGCCTTGCACCACGGCCAGTGAACGTAAAGAGCCATGGAAGAATCTTCGGTTGGGCTTGTATGGTTGTTTTCCATGCTGTGCGCGGCTTTCGTGGTGTTTTATATTTAAGATCATTTATATAATCTAAAATCGAAAAAACATCGGATACTTAGATCAAAAAAGTAATCTTATTTGCAAATAAAAAAACCAATAAAATCAACTAAATAAGATAAATATCAAATCAGGTACCGGAACGGCTGGCAAAGCAGGCATCGACCAAAAGGGCAAATGCCCTAGCCCGGTGGCTCATGGAATGCTTTTTTTCGGGCTCCATTTCGCCAAAGGTTATGTCGAACCCGTCCGGCATAAATACCG
>JAOULV010000320.1 GCA_029881835.1 Rhodospirillaceae bacterium | reverse complement strand
AAACTACCGATGTTTCGATGCATCCGCCCGACACACTGCCAGCAAAACCGGCATTTTCATTTATAACCATCTGGCTACCAGCCGGACACGGCGATGATCCCCATGTTTCAACCACGGTGGCAAGCACAAGGCCAAGGCCGCCGTCTGCCCACTCCTTGGCCTGAGCCATCAGGGGATTGGTTGTGATCATGCTGGTTCTCCTAATTTTACATATCTATTACGTGCGTGGCCTGAACGGTCCTTTCCACCACCATATCGCCCGTGGCTTCAACGTATGCCTTGAAATGATCGCTTTCACGGTGACGGCCCAGTGCGGCTGCATCGGTATAAACCTCATAAAAATGATAGCGGTCCGGATCGTCTTCAGCGACCATTACGTTAAAGGTAATGTTATCGGCCTCATTTGCGCGTGTCGCGGCGGCGTTTTTAAGAATATGCGGGCGAAATGCCTCGCCCATGCCGGGTTTTAATTGCATGGTTACGAAGATTGAGTATTTATCAGACATGTATTCAATTCCTTCTCTTTATAACAAGGGGCAATTGGACGCTCACCTGTATAAACGGTGTCTTTATTAGCCTCATCAATTATATGCTGATAATCAACCCCACCGTAAGTTAATTTGAAAACAACAAAACTGGATGAAGCCACAATGAACACAGCCCCACCACATAACGACACCCAAAAGGCGTGGCTTTTATTAGCCTTGGCCATATTTTTTTGGGGCGTTAACTGGCCGATCATGAAGCTGGGTCTGGGCTATATCGGCCCGCTTTGGTTTGCAGCCTTGCGCGTGATGGTGGCTTGCATAGTGCTGTTTGTCGGGCTTGGAATAAGCGGAAAGCTAAGCCTACCCCAACGCGAAGAAATTCCAGTTATGTTCAGCATCGGCGTAGTGCAAATCGGCATATTCATGGCCATTATTCATTATGCTCTTTTGTATGTTGAGGCCGGGCGCTCGGCAGTGCTGGCATACACCACCCCCATATGGGTGACACCGCTTGCGGTGTGGTTTTTAGGAGAAAAAATCAACCGCCAAAAAATACTTGGCATATTAATAGGTATTGGTGGTGTCGCAGTATTGTTCAACCCGCTTACCTTTCCATGGGGGTTGAACGAATACACAGCAGGCAATGCCATGTTGATTGCTGCGGCAATAATGTGGGCTGGGGCAATGGTTCACGTTCGCGGGTACGGCTGGACACGCCCGCACCTGTCATTGCTACCGTGGCAGTTTTTACTAGGTAGCATCATACTGGTTATTACTGCGTTTACTGTTGAGGGTGTGCCGAATATTCCATCCAGCCCCGACTTCATTGTCATAATGACGTTTAACGGGATTGTCGCCACCGCGTTCAGTTTCTGGGCAATAATAGCCGCTACCCGCGTGCTTCCTGCTGCCGCTACGGCAATAGGTACGCTGGGGGTTCCGGTGGTGGGTGTAGTTTCATCAGCTATTATAATAGGTGAAAAACCTACGCCGACCATGATTGCTGGTGCCGGGTTGATAGTATTCGGCATTGCCGTGTTTACGTTTGTCCGCAAGCATCAACGATTGTAAAAAACCCCATTCAGATAAACCGAGCCAGTATTAATATATAAGTTTAACCTTGGCGATCCCTACGGGGCCAATGCATTTGCACTGTTTCAAGTAGCCACTGCCCCATATTTTTGCGCTCTATTTGTCAATCAGGGCCACACTCTTTATCAGTGCATGCACCACATCGCCCTTGGCCAGCTTCAGGGCGTCATATGACTTGCGCGTAATTCTGGCCAGCAATGGCGAACCATCACCGTTTTTACCGAAGCGCATGAAAACCGTTACATTGTTTTCCCCGCTTTTTTCAAAACCGGTAATATGCACCAAAGGCCCATTAAGAATGCTTGATCCCTGCGGGGCGCGAACCCGGCAAATGCCGACATCGGATGCGGCGATCCGAACTCTTTTTGCTGCACCTGTCTCGCCCAAATTACCGGGAACTATCAGTTCACCGCCACTTACTGCCAGTGTTGTCAGCCCGTATCCTGCATCATAATCCCTAACAGAACCCTCAACCACCGATGCGGCATCAGGCATTGACGCCAGCGGCAGGGACGGGTCAGACAAAACATCAATCAGAGAACC
>JAOULV010000319.1 GCA_029881835.1 Rhodospirillaceae bacterium | reverse complement strand
CGGCATATCGCGACGCTGGGCTTCAAGTTCGCGCCACGCCGCTAGTTCTTTTAAAATGGCCATGGCGCGCGGTTTTGCCCCACGGGTTTTTATGCGTTTGTGTGCCTGCATCGGGTCCGCTTCGTAGGTGGCAGGTGACGTTAAAATATCCATTTCCGCGTCAAGCCATCCGGCGCGTCCGGTTTTTTCCAGATTTTTTTCCAACTTGCGATATGCATCGCGCAGGTGGGTTACGTCTGACAGGGCGTAAGATATTTGTTTTTCGCTTAAAGGTCGCCTCGACCAGTCGGTAAAGCGCGATGATTTATCAATTCTGGCTTTGGTGAGCTTGGAAATAAGGTTTTCATAGCTTACTTGGTCGCCAAAACCGCAAACCATGGCGGCGACTTGGCTGTCGAATATGGGGGCGGGCAGGGAACCCATAAGGTGATAAAAAATTTCCATGTCCTGACGGGCGGCGTGAAAGACCTTTAAGATATTTTTGTTTTTCATCAGGTCAAACAGCGGGGCAAGGTCAATCCCCGGGGCCATTACGTCTATTGCGCCTTCGGCTTCGGTTCCGGCCACCTGGACCAGGCACAAAATAGGCCAGTAGGTGTTTTCCCGCATAAATTCGGTATCGACCGTAATAAACCTTTCATTCGCAAGGCTATGGCAGAAATCGGTCAGTTCGTCTTGTTTTGTTATAAGTGTCATTGTGGGAGACCTATACACGATTGGGGCCCGCGCTTAAAGCCTAGATTGCGCCAATTTACCCGGCCTTGTAATTGGCCCCGTCATGGTGCATATCCGGTGAGAATATTTAGTTTTTTTGATAAAAAATCAGACATATCTTGACAAACGCCCCGTGAAAGTGTGCTTTTCAGGCAATCCGGCCTCAAGGGGCCGGGAAGACCAGTTTTAACCAGTAATATTCAGGACCTTTGATGCATCCATATCGTACCCACAACTGCGCCGAAATAAGACCACAACACGCTGGCGAAACCGTCCGCCTATCGGGCTGGGTTCATCGCAAGCGCGATCACGGCAATCTTTTGTTTGTGGATTTGCGTGACCATTATGGCCTGACCCAAACGGTTATTGATTCTTCCAGCACGATTTTTGCCGAACTTGAATCCGTTCGCCCCGAAAGCGTGGTAACCGTAACCGGGCGCGTGGTTAAACGTTCTGAAGATACAATCAACCCAGACCTTCCTACCGGAGCAGTCGAATTAGTGATTGAAGAATTCAAACTTGAAAGTGCGGCCATGGTTTTGCCCATGCAGGTAGCGGGCGATGAGGAATATTCCGATGAAATGCGTCTCAAGCATCGTTTCCTTGATTTGCGTCGGGAAAAAGTTCACGCCAACATGGTGTTACGCTCAAACGTCATATCATCAATTCGCAAGCGGATGACCGATCAGGGTTTCCTTGAAATGCAAACCCCCATATTGACCGCATCCTCACCCGAAGGGGCGCGCGATTATTTGGTTCCGTCGCGCCATCATCCGGGAATGTTTTATGCATTGCCTCAGGCCCCGCAACAGTTCAAGCAGCTGTTAATGGTTTCGGGCTTTGATAAATATTTTCAAATCGCACCTTGTTTTCGCGATGAAGATGCCCGTGCCGACCGCAGTCCGGGTGAATTTTACCAGCTTGATTTTGAAATGGCTTACGCCACCCAAGAAGATGTGTTCGCGGCAATAGAACCGGTGCTAGCCGGCATTTTCGAAGAATTCGCCAACGGGCGCACTGTCACGCCAACCCCGTTCCCACGAATTAAATACCGCGATTCCATGCTTAAATATGGTTCCGATAAACCCGACCTTAGGAACCCGATTGAAATAACCGATACCACCGAACCTTTCCGTGGTTCTGATTTTGGCCTTTTTGCCAAAAACATTGAAAAGGGTTCAATCGTGCGCGCCATACCCGCACCGGGTGCGGCCGATAGACCGAGAAGCTTTTTCGATAAATTAAATGACTGGGCCCGGGGCGAAGGTGCCGGTGGCCTTGGTTATATAATTTATGGTGCAGATGGCGAAGCCAAAGGCCCGATTGCCAAAAACTTAGATGGCGAACGGGTAAGCGCAATTAAACAGGCAGTAAGCGCCAAAGACGGCGACGCGGTATTTTTTGTTTGCC
>JAOULV010000044.1 GCA_029881835.1 Rhodospirillaceae bacterium | reverse complement strand
GAACCTTACCAATGATGCGTGGTACGGAAAAACCCAAGGGCCACATCAGCACTTTGCTTTATCGCGGATGCGTGCGGTTGAAGAAGGCCTTCCTCTGGTTCGGGTTGCCAACACCGGCATTTCCGGTGTGGTTGATGGCTATGGTCGGGTGGTCGCCAAAGCCGCATTGGGAACAAGGGCAATTGTCGATGCCGATCTGCCAAAAGAAATTGCGCAAACGGTTTATTCCAGCATTGGCAACACCTTACCGCTTGGGCTGGCTATTTTTTTGGCAGTTGGTGGGATTGTAGTTGCAAAATGCGAAAGAAAAAAACGTGAGTAAGTATCACTTGATACGGATAATTTTATTATAATTGAAAAAACAGGTGGAAAATTATTTCCACAAATACCAAATATAATTCACATCAATTAAAATTCATGTGCTTGGTTTGTTGACCTGTCATGCGCCTTGAGAGTATAGAGGGGCAACACAAAAAAAGTTCCAGTATAAAATTTTTGTAAATATTTTTACTAAAATTAAATGGAATTAAAAAAATGGGACCTGCCGATAAAATGAATGCAAAACAAAAAAAACTAGACCCCAAAAATACAACGCAACTAGGCGTACCCCGCCCGGTTGATCAACACGTTGGTCATCGCCTCAGGCAACGACGCACACTGTTGGGCCTTAGTCAGGAAAAACTTGGCGAAGCGGTTGGCCTTACTTTTCAGCAGATACAAAAATATGAACGCGGTGCAAACCGAATCGGTGCATCACGCTTGTTCCAGCTGTCACAAATATTGGACGTTCCGGTCGGATATTTCTTCGAAGAAATGTCTGGCGAGGTGGAAAAAACCCGGGGCGAACGCACAGGGTCGGGACAAAGCCCGATGCTTGAAATTGTAAATTCCGACGATCCCTTGGCCCGGCGCGAAACCCTTGAACTGGTTAGGGCTTATTACAAAATAACCGACCCCAAGGTAAGAAAGCGGGTGTTTGAACTAACCAAATCCATCGCCGGAACCGCCAGCGATATATAGTTTAAACCCGCCACTATCCACAAAGGGACGCAAAAACCCTTAAAAACCCTTAAAAACCATTGACCATCGTTTAAAACATTGCCACAAAAACCCCTTAGGCGTCGCGTTATCGGCGTCATGGGGTTTTTATGTTTTCAGGGTTTTTTATGTTTTTTTAAGAACATTAAAATACTAACCTTCAAAAACCGCGTGGATGGATTTGGACCGCTTGCCCCCACGAAAAAAATGGCTAAGTGGGTGTGGCCTTAAACTTGTGTCAGGCCGCCCAGGGTCCGGAATTTTAACCAGAGCTTGGAGCATCAATAATGGCACTAAAAGATTTTTTATTTACCAGTGAATCAGTTTCCGAAGGACACCCGGACAAAGTTTGTGACCGCATTTCCGATGCGGTGGTCGATGCGTTTTTAACCGCCGACCCGCAAGCCCGCGTGGCGTGCGAAACCTTGGTTACCACCAACCGTATTGTTCTGGCCGGCGAAGTGCGTGGGCCCGAACCGCTGGTTAATTCCAAAGGCGAAGTCGATAAAGCGCGGATGGAACAAATCGCGCGCGAATGCGTAAAAGACATTGGTTACGAACAATCAGGTTTTCATTGGAAAAATTCTGACGTTCAAGTTTACCTGCACGGCCAATCCGCCGACATCGCCCAAGGGGTTGATGCGGCGGGTAACAAAGACGAAGGCGCCGGCGACCAAGGCATTATGTTCGGTTACGCTTGCCGCGAAACCGATGTTTTGATGCCCGCGCCAATTCATTATTCCCATTCAATTTTAAAATCCTTGGCCGAGGCACGCCATTCCGGTGCCGAACCGGGGCTTGAACCTGATTCCAAAAGCCAGGTCACATTAAAATATGTAAATGGTAAACCGGTCGGCGCGACATCGGTGGTGGTTTCAACCCAACACGCCGAAGGTCTAAGCCAAGACGAAGTCCGCGAAATTGTTCGCCCCCATGTGGTAAATGTTTTGCCCGAAGGCTGGATGTGCCCGGAAGAAGAATTTTATGTTAACCCAACTGGCAATTTCGTAATTGGCGGGCCCGATGGCGATTGCGGTTTGACGGGGCGTAAAATTATTGTTGATACCTATGGCGGTGCGGCACCGCACGGTGGTGGTGCGTTTTCCGGCAAGGACCCCACCAAGGTTGACCGTTCGGCAGCATATGCCGCGCGCTATCTGGCGAAAAACGTTGTTGCCTCAGGGGCGGCAGAAAAATGCACAATTCAGGTTGCTTATGCTATTGGCGTTTCTAAACCGCTTTCGCTTTATGTTGATACTCACGGCACCGGCGAAGTCGGCGAAGACACGTTGGCGCGCGCATTACAAGAAGTAATGGACCTTAGCCCGCGTGGCATTCGCGAACACCTGAAACTTAACCGCCCGATTTATGCGCGTTCTGCAGCTTACGGACATTTTGGCCGCAACCCTGATAATGATGGCGGCTTTTCATGGGAAAAAACGGATCTGGTGGATGCCCTCAAGCGCGCACTCTGATTCAGATAAACAACAAAGCGAACATGTTCGTTCATTCGGCCGGCGGCGAGGAAAAAAACTTCGCCCCGGCCGTGAACGTTTGGTCGATGAATTATTGCCTAAAATAAAGTTTGATGTGTCGCATCCGCCATCTCAGCAGTTTGCCGGGGCGGTAAATGACATTTGGTTGGAAATCGGTTTTGGCGGGGGCGAGCATTTGGCCGCTCAAGCGTTGGCCCATCCGCAAATAGGTTTTATCGGTGCCGAACCGTTTATAAATGGTGTTGCTAAATTGGTTAACACCATTAGCGATGAAAACATTAAAAACGTTCGTATTTGGCCCGATGATGTCAGGGAAATTTTTCCAACCATAACTGATAGTATCTTAGGCAGGATTTTTATTTTATTTCCCGACCCGTGGCCAAAAAAACGCCACGCCAAAAGGCGCCTACTAACCCACGAAACCCTGGATGAGATTTACCGGATGATGAAGCCTGGGGGCGAATTGATAGTGGCATCTGATCACACAGACTATGTGCGTTATGCGCTTTTCCAGATATCCACCCATCCGGGCTTTGAATGGCTGGCCAAAAGTGCCACCGATTGGCGCGAACCGCCCAAGGGCTGGACCCGAACCAGATATGAGGAAAAAGCGCTGGCCAAGGGCATAAAGGCCACATATTTGGTGTTTAGACGGCAAAGTTAGCGTCCGGCAAAAGCCGCCCGGTTATCTGGCAACTATTTGAAATAAAACAATATTTATCCAAAAAATGGCCCATTAGCCTTAAAATGCCTTGCGTTTTTAAATATCAAGGTGTAAAAAACCGCCATTCCTAACAGCTTAAGTCTCGCTGGTTCGCTTTGAACCGTCGGTCGAGGCGGGCCCCCGCGGCCCGCCTTTAGTGTTTGCGGTGCTTTAGCCAAATTGGGGACAAAGAATAAAAGAAGCACCAAAGAGAACGGACATGAACGTAGGCGAACGCATCGCGGCAATAATAAATCCGACCATCGAAGGCATGGGCTTTGAATTGGTGCGGGTTCAAGTTTCGGGCGAAAGCCGCCCACGCTTGCAAGTAATGGCCGAACCGATTGATGGGCGAAATATGGATGTGGAAGACTGCGCAAGTTTAAGTCGCGCCATTTCTGCGGTGCTTGATGTAGAAGACCCAATTTCCAGTGCCTTTACCCTAGAGGTATCTTCGCCGGGAATTGATCGGCCCCTGACCCGGGCCAAAGATTTTGATCGTTGGAAAGGTTATGAAGCACGGATTGAAATGGAACATGCGGTTAACGGGCGTAAACGCTTTAGTGGAAAACTGCTGGGCCTGGTGGCTGAAAAACCAAACGAAGGCGAGTTAATAAAAATTGAAGTTGAAGGCGAAGTGTATGAATTGCCGTTTGAAGATCTAGACCGTGCAAAGCTATTGCTAAGCGATGATTTAATAAAAGCATCAATGCAAGAGTAGAATTTTTTATATCTTTTAATTTATGGGCTCTTAAGGAAACAGTGTTATGAGCGAACAATCAGCATTAACAACCGGCGTACATGTACGCCCCGAACTTCTTAGCGTTGCCGATACGGTAGCGCGTGACAAGGGTATCAACCGTGACGAAGTGCTTGACGCGATGGAACAAGCAATCCAACGCGCCGGGCGTTCTAAATACGGGCAAGAACACGATATTCGTGCCCACATTGACCGCAGCTCCGGTGAAATTTCACTGGCACGCTATGTCGAGGTGGTGGAAGAAGTCGAAAACGAACACACCCAAATAAAATTAAAAGATGCCAATAAAAAACATCCCGAACTTGGTCTTGGTGAATTTATTGTTGATCCGCTTCCGCCAATTGATTTCGGCCGCATTGCCGCGCAAACCGCCAAGCAGGTTATTGTGCAAAAGGTGCGCGAAGCCGAACGTAAACGCCAGTACGCTGAATTCAAAGACCGCATTGGTGAAGTCGTCAACGGTATCGTCAAGCGTATTGAATTTGGCAATATAATTGTTGATCTGGGCCGGGCCGAAGCGTTGATGCGTCGTGATGAAATCATTCCGCGCGAACATTTCAACAACGGCGATCGCGTGCGTGCGTACATTACTGATGTGCGCGAAGAACAACGCGGACCACAAATTTTTCTTTCGCGCACCCACCCTAACTTTATGGCAAAACTTTTTGCTCAAGAAGTGCCGGAAATTTATGACGGTGTAATCGAAATCAAATCGGTTGCCCGTGACCCTGGTTCGCGCGCTAAAATTGCGGTTATCAGCAATGACAGTACAATCGATCCGGTTGGCCCTTGTATCGGTATGCGTGGTTCACGCGTGCAGGCGGTTGTTGGTGAATTACAAGGCGAAAAAATTGATATCATTCCGTGGTCACAAGACCCGGCGATGTTTATTGTTAATGCCTTAGCACCGGCCGAAGTCAGCAAAGTTGTGCTAGACGAAGAAAACAACAAAATCGAAGTCGTCGTTCCCGATGATCAGTTGTCATTGGCCATTGGCCGGCGCGGGCAAAACGTGCGTTTGGCGTCACAGCTTTCCGGTTGGGAAATCGATATTCTGACCGAAGCCGAAGAAACCGAGCGCCGCCAAGATGAATCGCGCCTGCGTTCAGAAATGTTTATCGAAGCATTGGACGTTGATGACATGATCGCCCAGCTTTTGGTTACCGAAGGCTTTACCTCAATCGAAGAGGTTGCGTTTGTGCCCTTAGATGATTTGGCGATGATTGACGGTTTTGACGAAAGCGTTGCCGAAGAACTAAGCGCGCGCGCCAAAAGCTACCTTGAACGGCGCGACGAAGAACTGGCTACCAAATGCAAAGAACTGGGCGTTGGCCAAGACCTGCTGGATGCCGAGGGCATCACGGTAGAAATGGCGGTAAAGCTGGGCGAACAGGGCGTTAAAACCCTTGACGACCTTGCCGACCTTGCCGGTGATGAACTGCGTGAAATGCTGCCTTTGGTCAAAATGAACCAAGAAAAAGCCGATGGCATAATCATGGCGGCACGTGCGCATTGGTTTGACGGTGAAGAAGAAAGTGAACAAACAGGCGAGGACAGCGAATAAGTAAAATTTAAAGGCAAAACCGCACACACCAGACAATAACCCCGGAGAACGCGCATGGCGGGAAAGCGAGACGATAAAGACGCTGAAAGGCGTTGCATCGTAACCAACCAGCACCACAACCGGGAAGAAATGCTCAGGTTTGTGGTTTCACCTGCATCCGAGCTGGTTTTTGATGTAAATGCCAAGCTTCCGGGTCGGGGTTTGTGGTTATGGCCTTCTTCGGATATGTTGCACCCTGACAAGGCAATGAAAGCATTTGCCAAGGCAGCAAAAAGGGCGGCCAAGGCTGAAGTAAAGATCGCAGACGATCTGGCGGGCGTGGTTGAAAGACAGTTAAAAAAACAAAGCCTTGCCAACCTTAGTTTGGCCAAAAGGGCAGGACAGGTTACAAGCGGATTTGAAAAAGTTCGCGCGCGATTGAAAAAAGGAAATGTCGGCTTGTTGTTGGAAGCCTTTGATGGGGCGGCTGACGGCAAAAACAAAATTGGGCAATTGGCCCGGGCGGTATCACCACAAACTCCGGTGATATCAATTTTTAGCCGGGATGAACTGGCCCATGCCATTGGCAAGACTGAGGCGGTTCATATGGTTTTAGAACCGGGCAGGTTAGCCGAAAATATGTTAAGGGATGCATCCAAGCTGGCCCGCTTTACCGGCCAAGAATTGAACAACAGCCTGAACCAGGAAGAAACTGATAAGATATGAGCGAAAGCAAAGACAAAAATAAAGGTGACGCCAAGAAGCCGCTGCGTATTTCCAGCCCGGGCAAGCTTGAGCTGAAAAAAACCGTTGAGACCGGACAGGTCAAACAGAGCTTTAGCCACGGTCGCTCTAAAATGGTAACGGTTGAGGTGCGTAAAAAACGTACCTACGCACCAGATTCCGGCGGCAACATGGCCGAGGTAAGCGGCCCGGCAAAAAAATTGGCCAAAGAAGCTTTCACCCCTGATGTAAAAGATGTTTTTGATGGCACTGGCTTGACCAACCATGAAAAAGAAAGCCGCGCGCGCGCCCTTGAAGATGCCAAAATTAGGGCCGAAGAAGAAGCCCGCTTAGCCGAAGAAGAAGCTCTGCGCAAAGCATCAATGCCCGAACCCGAACCCGAGCCCGAACCGGAAATTGAAACCGCACCGGTGGCTGATGTTGCTCCGGATATTAATCTTGTAGCCGAAGCCTCTGACGAAGAAGGCGCAACACGGGCCAAGCGCTCGTTACCCAAACGCAAAGAAATAAAAGAAAAAGATGACCGCCGTGATGCACCTGCGCGCCCGCGGGGTGAACAAAAACGCCGTTCAGGTAAGCTGACAATTTCATCGGTGCTTTCAGGCAAAGATGGCGAAGAACGCCAGCGCTCAATCGCCAGCGTTAAACGTGCGCGTGAAAAAGAAAAACAAAAACAACAGCAAGCCCGCGCCGAAGGTAAAAAAATCATTCGTGATGTGGTTGTTCCAGAAACCATTTCCGTACAGGAACTTGCCAACCGCATGACCGAACGCGGCGTTGATGTAATTCGCGCCTTGATGAAAATGGGTGTGATGGCAACGATTAACCAAGTCATTGATGCCGATACCGCTGAGCTTATTGTTTCAGAATTTGGTCATAACGTTCAGCGTGTTTCTGAATCCGACGTTGAATTGGGCCTTGGTGGCGGCAGTGATGATGTATCAACGCTGGTTCCGCGCCCGCCGGTTGTTACTATTATGGGCCACGTTGATCACGGCAAAACATCTTTGCTTGATGCGTTGCGCGCCACCGATATTGCCGGCGGCGAAGCGGGCGGTATTACCCAGCACATTGGTGCCTATCAGGTAACAATCGAATCTGGTCAAAAAATAACCTTTATCGATACCCCTGGCCACGCAGCGTTTACCGATATGCGCGCGCGCGGTGCCAAGGTAACGGACATTGTGGTTTTGGTGGTGGCGGCTGATGATAGCGTAATGCCGCAAACCATTGAGGCCATCCATCACGCCAAAGCGGCTTCGGTTCCTATTATTGTTGCCATTAACAAATGCGATAAGCCGGACGCCAATGCCCAACGGGTGCGCACCGAATTGTTGCAACACGAAGTAGTGGTCGAAGAAATGGGCGGAGATGTTTTGACAGTCGAAGTTTCGGCCAAAGAACGCCTAAATCTGGACAAACTGGAAGAAGCCATTTTGTTGCAGGCGGAAATACTTGACCTTAAAGCCAACCCCGATTGCCCCGCCGAAGGCGTTATTGTTGAAGCAAAAATGGAACAAGGCCGCGGTTCGGTCGCAACCGTTTTGGTTCAGCGCGGCACGCTTCGCGCTGGCGATATATTTGTTGCCGGTTCCGAATGGGGCAAGGTCCGCGCGCTTATTGATGATCACGGCAATCAGGTCGAATTTGCAGTGCCCGGAACCCCGGTTGAGGTTCTTGGCCTTAGCGGCACGCCGGACGCCGGTGATGAAGTTGTGGCGGTGGGCGACGAAAACCGTGCACGCGAAGTTACCGATTATCGCAAACGCAAAAAACGCGACCTTAGGTCAGCGGCCAGCGGTCGCGGTACGCTGGAACAAATGTTTGAACGCATTCAAGAAGGCGAAGCCCAAGAGCTGCCGGTTGTTATCAAGGCCGACGTTCATGGTTCGCTCGAAGCTATTCAGGCCGCCCTTAACCAACTTGGTACCGATGAAGTAAAAGCCCGCATTTTACACGGCGCTGTTGGCGGTATTAATGAATCAGATATTATCCTTGCGCGTGCGTCGGGCGGTTTTGTAATTGGCTTTAACGTTCGTGCCAATGCCCAGGCCCGCGATCTGGCCAAACGTGATGGTGTTGATATTCGCTATTATTCAATCATCTATGACGTAACCGATGATATGAAAAAAGCGCTATCCGGTATGCTGGCCCCGACCATCAAGGAAAATCTTTTGGGTTATGCGCAGGTGCGTGAAGTGTTCTCAGTTTCCAAGGTCGGCAAGGTCGCCGGTTGTATGGTTAGCGAAGGAACCGTCAAACGCGGGGCCAAGGTACGCCTGTTGCGTGACGATGTGGTTATTCATGAGGGCGAGCTTTCACAGCTTAAGCGTTTCAAAGATGATGCCAAAGAAGTCAAAGAAGGCATGGAATGCGGTATGTCGTTTGCTAATTATGACGACATCAAAGAAGGC
>JAOULV010000318.1 GCA_029881835.1 Rhodospirillaceae bacterium | reverse complement strand
CCTTAGGGTATTCATGTCCGGCACCATGGCATAATCACCATAACCTGCTTGCCAGCTTGCCGATTTGTAGCCTTCAACCGGTGTCATTTCCATGTCAACCGTCAGCATATAATTGCAACTGTGGGTTTCTTCCCATGCGCTATCGACAAAATATTCGGCTTGAAAGCGCTTGCCCATAAGGCGACCTTGCATATCAACTTGGGCGGCAATGACGGTATCGATTTCGCCGCTTGCAACCAGTTTTTTCAATTCCGCTAGCGTTAATTTGCCTGCCATTTTTTTTAGCCCTTTGTTTGCGCCTAAGCAAAAATTTTTAAAACAATAATTTTACGGGAAACCCCGGCCGGATGCGATAATACACCCGGCCGGGAACTTTTCCTAAGCTGAAAATATCAGCTGTAACGATACGGACGACCTGCTTTGTCCATGTCGGCGTTGTACTGTTTGAAGATATCAACAACCTTGCGTGCCACGGGGCCGGTTGCCGCGATTTCTTCCCAGAACTTACGGGCTTCGGATTCAACCTGGGCCCATTCGTTATCGGGAATAGACGTTAGTTTCAGCTTGGTTCCATGAACGCGCAGTTTGGCCTCGCCACCCCAATACCAATGCTGGCGATAGTAATGTGAACTATCCATCGCCAGGTTGAGCAGAGTTTTAAGGTGTTCGGGCAACGCATTGTAGCGGTCTTGGTTAGCAAAGAACGAACCAATCCATGCACCGGAAATGTTATTGGTCAGGAAGTAGTTGGTAACGTCTGCCCAGCCAACAGTGTAATCTTCGGTGATGCCCGACCATGCAATGCCATCAAGTTCGCCGGTTTGCACCGCAACTTCGATGTCTTCCCATGGAAGGGTTACAGGAACCACGCCAAAGCGTTCCAAGAACTTACCAGCAGTCGGGAAGGTAAATACCCGCTTGCCTTTTAGGTCGGCCAAGCTGTTGATGGGGTCCTTGGTGTTAAAATGGCAAGGGTCCCACGAACCGGCGCTGATATGTTTAACGCCAACTTTGCTGTATTCGGCATCCCAGATTTCGTTCAAGCCGTACTGATTAAACAGCACCGGAACATCAAGCGAATAACGTGATGCAAACGGGAAATACCCGCCGAACTGACGAACCGCAGTAGGTGAATTCATGGAATCGTCATCGGACTGCACCGCGTCAATTGTACCGTTTTGCATTGCTTGGAACAATTCACCGGTCGGAACCAGTTGATCGCCGACAAACAGTTCAATAACCATTTCACCGTTTGCTGCCTTGTTAAACGCATCAATGGCCGGCTTGACCACGTGATCGGCCAATGGACCACCGGCGTATGTTTGCATGCGCCATTTGATGGTTTTGTTTTGCGCTTTTACCGCAGGCGCGGCCAAGGTTGTTGCTACTGCCGCAGCACCAGCCGTCACCGCCCCTGCTTTTTTTAGAAACTCGCGTCTATTACTCATTTATATTACTCCCTTTTGTCTATCCTCACTAAGATTGGATCCACTTAAATTAATTCCGGATACAAAAAAACATTTTGGTTACTTCTGGCCGGTTTTCTTCTGGGCGGGCGTCGCAGATCCTTAACTTTTTTTCACACCGCCATTGTAAATTTATTTTGCAAATCAATCCTTCACATAAAACGTATGCGGCAACCACAAGGCAATATCGGGAAAAATCATCACCAACGAAAGCCCAAACACCATAATTCCAACAAACGGTATTATTGACCTGTAAATATCTTGAATGGTTATTTCCGGTGGCGCCATAGCCCGCATTAAAAACAGGTTATAACCGAACGGCGGCGTCATATAGGCGATCTGGCAGGTTATGGTGTAAAGCACCCCATACCAAATAAGATCAAACCCAAGCGCACCAACCAACGGAACATAAAGCGGCGCAACAATAACTAACATTGCGGTGTCATCAAGAAACATTCCCATCAAAATGTATGAAACCTGCATCATGATAAGTATTTCCCATGGGGTCAGGCCCAGTTGGTCAACAAAAAATGATTCGATTGCCTTGACCGCACCCAGACCGTCAAACACCGCACCAAACGCCAATGCCGCTACAATAATCCACATGAACATGCAGCTAACCCCAAGGGATTTACGCATGGTTTCTTCCATGACGTGGCGGGTTAGCCGCCCTTTAAGAAGTGCGGCCAATGTTGCCG
>JAOULV010000317.1 GCA_029881835.1 Rhodospirillaceae bacterium | reverse complement strand
CCATTTCCAACACAATCAACGAAACCGTTCCGGCCGCAACGTCGGCTTCGGCCCCGGTTAGGGCCAGACCTTCCATCGCCATGCGGGTTTGCCCACAAATATCGGATAAACTTTCAAAATTTTGTAAGCGGAAAAACTGCCCCGGCTTAAACGCGCTTGCCGCCATCGGCGCCTTAATTACAACTTCAACAATGGTCGGGGTCAGGCGGTTAACACTTACCACGCTGGCGACCAAACCTTGTTTCAAGTTTTCGCCAATATCTGCAAAGCTGGTGGATGTGGGTGCGGTTTTTTGCAATTGCTTAGTAATGACCGGATAGCCTTGTTTGGCGCTGGCCATGGCCTTGACCACGTTGCCGGCAAAGCTTGGATGCAGGTCACCAAAAAAGCTGACCGCGCGACCGTCTTTTTCTATTTCAACCAAGACCTCTACCTTGGCTGGTTTATCACTGCGTTCCGGACTGGTGGATTTTCCGTTTTCATCAACGGCGGCAAAATATTTGCCATCCATTTTAGCGAATGTTTCATCTTCGCGTGCCAACACGGTGTTGGGCTGGGTTCCGGCCGCCACCAATACGGCGCGTGCGGGCAGTGATACGGTTTTACCAGATGGGCTTAATTTGCCGTCTTCATTAATTTGTTGACGTTCCATGGTGATTGCACCAACCCAGCCAAATTCATCAACCTCAATCGCTGTGGGTGATAAAAGTTCGGCAAAGCGGATGCCTTGTTCGAACGCTTTTTCAATTTCTTCATGGTTTAGGGTGTAACTGGGGCTGTCAATCATGCGGCGGCGATAGGCGATGGTCGCCCCACCCCATTTATTTAACAACGTGGTTAAATCCGGTTCGCGGTTTTCTTTTTTGGCACGCGCCCGTTCAACCCTGATGGCTTGGCCGTGGCTTAGAAATTCTGACGCAATTTCGTGGTCTTCGGTGGTCCAATTGGCGCGCACCACGTCTTCGCCCATAACGGCTGATGCTGTTTCAAAGCGGTGAATGAATTTTTCACATTGCGCCACATAATAAGCCAATGCCTCGGTCGCGGTATCAATCGCGGTTAGACCGCCACCAATAATTACCGCGGGCAAACGCAATTGCAGGTTGGCAATGTTGTCGGATTTGGCCGCACCGGTTAATTGCAATGCCATTAAAAAATCAGATGCCTGGCGCACGCCGGGGGCCAGATTATTTTTAATGTTTAAAATGGTTGGTTTTCCCGCACCCATACACAGGGCGATATGGTCAAACCCCATACCGAAGGCTTGCTGTTTGGTTATTTGCGCGCCAAAGCGCACACCGCCAAACATACGAAAACTGTTTCTGCGTTCAAGCAACAAGCGTTCAAGCTTTAGAAAGTTTTTATCCCACCTGACCGTGATACCGTATTCGGCGACCCCGCCGAAACCGGCGAGCACACGTTCATCAAGGCTTTCACAAATGTCTTTGACGTTTTCAATTGGATCAAATTCGACCCGTTCGCCAAAAGGGGTAGTGCCGTTAAGGGCCGCGTCCAGCGGTTCTAGCTTGGCCCCGTCAATCATCACGACCGAATGACCATCGTTCATCAGGTGGTGCGACAAGGCAGAGCCCGCCGGCCCCGCACCAACCACCAGCACTTTGTAACCGCTGTCAGCTTTGGGAACCGGGCGGCGGATGTTCATCGGGTTCCACCGCGTCAGCAGTGAATAAATCTCGAACCCCCAGGGCAAACCCAATATGTCTTTTAACGCGCGGGTTTCGACCTCGGGTATATTTACCGGAGTTTGTTTTTGATAAATGCAAGATTTCATACAATCGTTGCAAATGCGGTGTCCGGTTCCGGCGCAAAGCGGGTTATCAACCGCAATTAACGCTAACGCCGAAAGCGCATGGCCTTCCATCTTGGCCTTGTGCATTTCGGAAATGCGCTCTTCTAACGGGCAACCGGTTAAATCAATCCCGCTTTCGTTTTTGGTAAAGTCGCCGGTTTTTTTATCTAGCAAACCTTTAGAACATGAATCTTTTCCCCGCTCATGACAGATTACACAATAATTTATTTCATCCAATGCACCGGTCAGGTTGCAACCATTGTCGGATAATTTAAAACCATCACGGTAATGCAGGCGTTGGGGCGCAAAGTTAAGTGCCTCAACCCCCGGCGCAATTTCAACCGTGTCGGTTTTA
>JAOULV010000316.1 GCA_029881835.1 Rhodospirillaceae bacterium | reverse complement strand
GTTTCCATTAATCCGTCGAACCCCCAATGCTTGCCATGCGCTAAGTGGTTTTTTAATTTTTAGTGACGCGTTGGTAAAATCAAAATTACTTCCAACCATTACCTCGCGGCCCCAAATTTCATCTTCTTTCCAGCCGGAATTGGAAAGAAAGTTTGCCGCCGAGGCTAAGGCATCTTTATTGTTGGTCCAGATGTCGCGTTTTCCGTCACCGTCAAAATCAACTGCGTAAGCATTAAAGGTCGATGGGATAAATTGAAAATGGCCCATGGCACCTGCCCACGAACCTTTCATCCGCGCAAGGTCTATGTGCCCACCATCAAGAATGCGCAGCGCGTCAATTAATTGTCCGCGAAAAAACTCACCCCTTCTGCTGTCGTGGGCCAGCGTTGCAAGTGCAGGAATGACCGGAAAATACCCCGATGCCAGCCTGCCAAAATCTGTTTCCAAACCCCAAAATGCAACCAGGTACTGCGGTTGCACGCCATACTTTTCGCTGACTTGGTTTAATAGTTTGGCATTAGCGCGAATTGTTGTTCTGGCTTTTGCAATTCGTTTGTCGTTCACCATGCGGTCCATGTAATCGCGAAACGTAAGGGTGAATTCCGGTTGGCGACGATCAAGTTCAATCACGCGGGGTATAGGCTCTACCCCGGTTAATGCCTCATCCAGCGTTTTGGCGCTTATGCCCTTGGTTGCGGCCTCAGTTTTAAATTCCAACAACCACTGCTTGAAAGGTTGTTCGTTGGCAAATGCGGGGCTTGCAAAAAATAATCCCGCCAAAACCAGAAAAAAAACAGCCGTTAAGTTGTGTATAATTAGGCTTAAAATTTTAAAAGATATATTCATGCATCCCCGGAATTATTTGTATTGTTTGGAAAGAGCCTGGCCAATTAAAATACAGAGAAGTTAATACATCTATTATTTTACGCTTTTTTTAATTAACCAGATATTGGGATAGTTGCATAATATGGCGTTTTATCTAATAGATTGAAAATATTAAATATTTATCCAAATACCTAATATTTGGCGTACCTCACGTTATTTTGTATGGATAAACCCTTTAAGCGAACCTAGGTTATGGTCATAAAATTTATGTGGTTGGGCTTCCCGTGGACACTTCTCTTAACAACTTAGTTTTAAATAACGCGCTTAAGCAGCAAAAACCGACCGCCAAAAGCGAGGCTGTGTCCGCACGCGCCGAACATGGCGCTAATAATGGGGTGCCCCAACCCACCAGCGCCCAGCAAGCGCCACCTTTAAGTGTTGTTCCGGTGCTGGTTCCGGCTGTTTTGATAACAAATGAACAGCAAATTACCGAGATAAGCCAGCCCAAGCGCAGCGATAAAGATAGCGATGCGCCGGAAACGGGATTTAATCGTTCCCCCGATGAAGGTTTTGACAATAATTTCAATGCAAACAATGCAAAGCGCGGCGCAGTAGCATATCAGGCCGCAGGCGCCGTATCCGGCGATGGGCGCCTTGAAAGTTCATTTAATGGTGACGTTGCGGTTTTTTCACCACAAAACACAAACCCCATCGATATTGAAGTTTAAACAAAAAACACCGCAGCTTTTTTAAACCGCGGTGTTTTTGTTTGCTTTCGTTATTTGAGTAGGCATTTATTTCGGCGGTTTTATGGCCCAGCCATTGCCGCGCGGCGTTCCCTCATCATCAAGGTAGCGCTCAATTGCTCTTCGAACAATTTCTTGACTGCTTTTTCCGCTAATTTGCGCCTTGTATTTAAGGCGCATATAGTTTTCTTCTTCAATGTTCAGTATCAAAGCAACTGAATCGCCTTTTTGTCTGATGCCATTTTTGCTGATGCTCGGCGTTTTTTCATTGTCGCCCTTGCGCGGCAAAGGTTTTAAGTATTTTTTTATTATAGAATGCTGCTTTCCCGTAGCCTTCTGCGTTACAACCGTTGGCGCGGGTGTGGTGTCTATGCGTTTGGCATGGTGACCGGAATTCATGCCATCGGTGGTATCACTCCCCCACGCAAGACCAGGGTTGTTATACAAGGTGGCGGCAACGGCCGGTATGGCTTCACCCTTGCGGGCAAGAAGTGACGCGCTGAGCGATGCCGCAGGCTTGGTGCTGGTGTTGTGTTTCATTGGATATCTCCCTCAACCGTTATCAAACAACCTGACGGCGGCCAAATACCTTGTGGCC
>JAOULV010000315.1 GCA_029881835.1 Rhodospirillaceae bacterium | reverse complement strand
GCTTTAAACGCCTGCTTTCCGGTGCGCATAATATGGATAACCATTTTGTAACAGCACCGATGGAAAGCAATATGCCAATTATTTTGGCCATGCTGAGAATTTGGTACATAAATTTTTTCAATGCCGGCAGTTACGCATTGTTTCCATTTGCTCAAGGTATGCGTCGGTTTCATGATTATTTTCAACAAGGCGGCATGGAAAGTAACGGCAAAGAAACCGACCGTGATGGACGTAAGGTTGATTATGTTACCGAGCCCATAATCTGGGGTAAAGCCGGCACCGATTGCCAACATTCATTTTTTCAGCGCCTACACCAAGGAACCGGATTTGCCCCGGCTGATTTTTTAATAGCCGCAAATTCCGACACTCCGGTGGAAGGCCACCATGATATATTGTTGGCTAATTTTATATCCCAGACCGAAGCCTTAATGGTGGGCAAGGGCGAGACGCAGGTCCGTCAAGAACTTAAAGCCCAAGGTTTGGATGGCGGCGCACTGGAAGATTTGTTGCCACACAAGCTTTTTTCTGGAAACCGCCCTACCAATTCTCTTGTCTTTGCGCGCCTAGACCCGGAAACATTAGGCTCCTTAATCGCCCTTTATGAGCACACCATATTTGTGCAAAGCGTTGTTTGGAACATCAACCCATTTGACCAATGGGGTGTTGAGTTTGGCAAGCAATTGGCCGGGCGCGTTTTATCTGAGCTCGGCGGAACAAACCCTGCCACTTCTCATGATTGCTCTACCAACGGACTTATTAATTACATACGGAAGTTGCGCGCCTAGAATTTGTTTGCATTGGTGCATAATTTAATCCGTAAAATCCCTTGTTATAAGGGTACTTTCCCATTTTCTAATGTAGTTGCTTTGCAATACCCGCTCTAGTACTTTGCATTAGTTAATTTATTGGCTGGAGGCATTGGGGGGTGCCATAGCGCAGGCCATCATATAATTGCGAAAAATCAACGCATTACATTTGAAATTTTTTACTCGGCAACATATGCATCGCATGCGAATCGCATGTTAATAAACTTATCAAAAAAAAGGGGGGTACAATGAGCGATCTGGTCATAACTGTTTCACAAAAAGAGGGGAAAGTTCCGATAACTGTATTGCAGGTTTCTGGCGATATTGACGCCAACAGCCACCAAGAATTGGATGATAAAGCGGCAGAAATTATTGAAGGTGGAGCAAAACATATATTGTTAGATCTTTCACAAAACACATACATGAGCAGCGCTGGGTTTCGTTCAATGCACAAAATATACACCGCCCTTCAAAGCGATGATGAGGGTAAATTAGGCCTTAGATTGCTAAAACCATCTGATGAGGTTAAGCGCTTGATGGAAGCAATGGGCTTTGATGAATATTTGCCAACCCATGACGATATGGATGAAGCTGTTAACGCATTTTAGTGTTGGCCAGTATGATATGGAAAAATCAAACTCTTCACTGAAGGTTGAATCTGACCTTAAAAATCTTCCCAGTATTCGTGATTTTGTAAAAAAATCTGCGGAAAGCGCGGGCTTAAAGAAAGACGGCGTATTGGAAATTTGTCTTGCGGTTGATGAAGCATGCGCAAATATCATCAATCACGGCTACAAAAATGAAAATGGCGAAATTATTGTTTCTGCAATTCACGATGAAAATAAGCTAACAATTTTCCTGAGCGATAATGCACAACCCTTTAACCCTCTTGAAGAAGCCATAAGTGCCGACCTTGGTGCGCCATTAAATGAACGCATATTGGGTGGAATGGGCGTGTTATTGGTAAAACAAAGCACGGATGAGGTTGAATATCAGCGCCCTATAGGCGGCGGAAATAAACTGATAATGACCAAGTATCGTCACAACAATAGCGACAGCAATGATGATGGCGATATAAAACACGCATTGGAGCGTTCTGAATTTTTTTTCAATATGTCTGGCGAAATGATCAGCGGTCTTGCCGTGGCCGCTAATCTTGAAAATTTCAAAAAGGGGTCAGCAATTTTTGTTACTGGCGATCCGGGAGATTCAATTTACACAGTTGTTGCTGGTGAAGCCAGTGTCCATGAAGGCGATCTTGTTGTTGCGACATTAAAAAAATATGACACCTTTGGCGAATTGGCGGCATTTGAAGATAAACCAAGAACCGCATCGGTAACCGCAAAAACCGACTTAAGCGTGGCGCGG
>JAOULV010000314.1 GCA_029881835.1 Rhodospirillaceae bacterium | reverse complement strand
CAAATTTGCACCGTCATCGGTTTTCAAGAAACTGGATAGCGCATCAACCCGGGCCAAAAGGCGCACAAGATCATCTTCGTCGCCAGCTGACATGACCGCATCAATCAGGTCATGGCGCACACCTTCTGATTTAAGGTGAACTTTCAAACGATCGGCAAAAAATGCTAACAAATCATCGGCAATTTTTTCACCACCCGCTATTTCAAATATTTTTTTAAGGTTAACCCGCAGTTTGTTTTCAACAATCAGGCGGATTACCCCCAGTGCCGCACGCCTAAGCGCAAACGGGTCTTTCGACCCCGTGGGTTTTTCATCAATGGTCCAAAAACCGACCAATGTGTCAATTTTATCAGCCAGTGCCACCGCCACCGAAACTGGGGCCTTGGGGCAATTGTCATTTGGCCCCAATGGGGAATAATGTTCGGCTATGGCATTTGCCACATCTGCACTTTCGCCATCGTTTAATGCTAGGTACCTGCCCATGATGCCTTGCAATTCCGGCAATTCCCCGACCATGCCGGAAACCAGATCGCATTTGGCAAGACGGGCGGCCGAGCGCACGGCATTTTTTTCAGCGCCCGGCACAAAGTCGGCGATGCTTGCGGCCAAGGCCTGCACCCTATCAATTTTTTCATCAACGGTTCCAAGCTTGGCATGAAAAACGATATTTTTAAGCTGGGGTGCGCGCGAAGAAAGCGTTTGTTTGCGGTCATTATCCCAGAAAAATTTAGCGTCAGATAATCGCGCGCGCAAAACCCGTTCATTACCGGCGATTATCGCCGCACCATTATCTGGCGCTGCCTGATTGGAAACCACGATGAATTTTGCCGCCAGCGTGCCGTCAGCGTTTAAAAGCGAAAAGAATTTTTGATGCAGTTTCATGGTTGCGCTTAGAACTTCTGGTGGCAATTCCATAAAGGTTTCATCAATGGAACCCATCAATACCACCGGCCATTCCACCAGACCGGTTACTTCTTGCAATAACCCTTCGTCGGACTTTAACAATACGCCAGCTTTGGATGCCAACTTTTCCGCGCCCGCCAATATTTCGGCCCGGCGTTCAGACGCGCACAACATTACGTTTGCGCCCGCTAACTTGGCACGGTAATCGGCAAAGTTTTTGACCGCTATTTCACCGGGCGCAAGGAAACGGTGGCCGAAGGTTTTGTTGTTTGCTGCAACCCCTTCGTAAGTGGCGCTAACAACGTTTGTATCAAAAGTGGCCAATATATTATGCAAGGGGCGCACCCAGCGCTTTTGCCCTTCACCCCATTTCATCGACTTTGGCCAGTTAAGCGCATCTAGCGCGCTCAAAATAATACCTGATAACAAATCACCTGTCGGCCCACCCTTTTTTTCCGTTACCAGAAAATATGTGGGCTTGCCCTTAACGTCGCGGACTTCGCATTCATCAATGCTGCCAAGGTTATTGGATTTTAAAAACCCGTCTATGGCCTGTTGCGGTGCACCGACGGCTGGGCCTTTTTTTTCTTCGGCCACGTCTGGCGTTTCGGTGGGCAGACCATCAATTACCAACGCCAACCGGCGTGGCCCGGCAAAGGCCTCAGCCTTGTCCCAGCTAAGCCCCGCATCCTTTAGCCCGGTTTCGACCAGACGCTTAAGGTCGTCTGCCGCACGGGCCTGCATGCGGGCGGGGATTTCTTCGGAAAAAAGCTCTAACAATAATTCGGCCATTATTTCTGGCCTTTCGCTTGTTCAATTTTGACCCACGCTTCGGCGCATCCTTTGGAAAGGGCGCGAACGCGCGCGATATATGCCTGGCGTTCGGTAACGCTTATTACGCCGCGGGCATCAAGCAAATTAAACACATGGCTTGCATGGATGCATTGTTCGTACGCGGGTAGTGGTAATTTTTGCGCTAATAATTTATTGCATTCTTCTTCGGCGTCGGAAAAATGCCTGAACAGTTTTTCCGTATCGGCATGGTCAAAATTATAGGCTGATTGTTGTTTTTCATTTTCAAGGAAAATATCGCCATAAGTAACGCCCTCGCCATTCCAGTCCAGATCAAACACGTTTTCCACGCCTTGGATATACATGGCAAGGCGTTCCAGCCCGTAGGTTAATTCAACCGCGACCGGGTCGCATTCAATGCCGCCCACTTGCTGGAAATAGGTAAATTGCGAAACTTCCATGCCATCAAGCCACACTTCCCAGCC